>CAMDSS010000024.1 GCA_945907085.1 Cyanobium sp. NIES-981
AGCTCCAACCCACGCCGGTGAGCAGTCGATCCCCATTGCCCTGGGGCCAGGCCAGTCCCCACTGGGGGCTGCAGCGCCCAAGGGCTTGAGCCAACGGATCGGCCAAGGCCTCGCCAAAGCGCTGTCGCAGAGCCATCAAGGCCGCAAACAGGGCCGGAGGGTCCGGCACCAGGTGCTGGGCCCCTAGGGCATCTTCCAGCTCGGCCATGCCCGGCAGTGCCAGCAGCACACTGCGGCTCGCCTCCGACAGCAACGGATCCGCCAGGATCCGGGCAAAGGCATCCACCAACTCCTCTTCCAACAGGCCATCCGCTTGACCCGCAGCCCGAGCCAACACCGCCTTCCTCAGCAGCACCTGGCCCGCATCCCAACGGGAAAAGGGATCGCTATCGCAGGCCAGCAGGTGCACCAACTCGCTGGTGGGGCGGCCCATCTCGAGCTTCACCGGCGCTGAAAACTGGCGCAACAGCGACAGGCTGGGGGGATGGGAATCGCAAGGCAGGCCCTCAAGGCGCAGGTGCTGCTCCTCTTGATCAATCACCACCAAGCGGGTACCTGTGCCCCAGCGTGGGGGCAACACGGCTGCAGCGGCCTGGTCCGCATCATCACCATGGAGACGCACGGGCAGGGCCTGACCGGCCTGGCCAATCAGGCCGATCGCCAGGGGAATCACCAGGGGCTGCTTGGTCGCTTGCCCAGGGGTGGGCTGCGTGTGCTGCTGGATATGGAGCTCCAGCACCCCTGCCTCCCCATCCCAGTGACGCTGAATCCGCAGCACCGGGGTGCCTGCCTGCTGGTACCAGCGCCGGAACTGGGAGAAATCCAAGGGAGCTTTGCCCTGGGCTCCTTCCTGGTCGACCTCCTGGGCCGCATCCTGCATCGCCTGGACAAAATCCTCACAGGTAGCCGCCGTGCCGTCATGGCGACGCACATACAGGGCCATACCTCGCATGAAGGTCTCCTCACCCAACAGGGTATGGAGACAACGGATCACCTCCGATCCTTTCTCGTAGATCGTCGTTGTGTAGAAGTTGTCGATCGCCTGGTAGGCATCGGGCTGCACGGGGTGTGCCGTAGGACCTGAATCCTCCCGGAATTGGGTATTGCGGAGCATCGACACATTCTCGATGCGATTTAGGGCAGCCCCATGCAACTCAGCTGTAAAACTCTGGTCACGGAAGACGGTGAGTCCTTCCTTCAGTGACAGCTGAAACCAATCGCGACAGGTAATGCGATTGCCAGTCCAATTATGGAAATACTCATGGGCGATCACACTTTCAACCCGTTCCAATTCGGCGTCAGTTGCCGTTTCGGCATCCGCCAATACTAATTTTGAATTAAAGATATTGAGGCTCTTGTTCTCCATCGCACCCATGTTGAAATGGCGCACGGCAACAATATTGAATTCATCGAGGTCGTATTCGAGCCCATAACGTTGCTCATCCCACAGCATCGAGCGCTTCAGCGATGCCATGGCATGGGCCGTGAGGGGCCCATCGCCGGGCTCCACGTGAATGCGCAGGGCCACGTCCCGGCCACTGGCGGTCGTGAAGGTATCGGCCACCTCCTCCAGCTGGCCTGCCACCAAAGCAAACAGGTAGGACGGCTTGGGGAAAGGGTCATCCCAAATGGCGTAATGGCGGCCCCCGGAACTTTCACCTTGCTCAGGGATGGCGCCCGTTTCAAGGCAATTACCATTCGATAGCAACACCGGGCAGCTCAAGCGATCCGCCTCCAGCCGCACCCGGAACCGACTCAGCAGATCCGGGCGATCCGGATGGAAGGTGATCCGCCGAAAGCCCTCGGCCTCGCATTGGGTGGTGAACATGCCCCCACTCACATACAGGCCTTCCAGGGTGGTGTTGGTTTCAGGGTGAATCCGCACCCGCATCTCCAACACAAAGGCTTCCCGAGGCGGAGCCAGCAGCCGCAGCCCGGCCCCATCCAGTTGATAGGCCCCAGGAGCTAATGGCTCACCATCAAGCCGCAAATCGAGCAGCTCCAAATCAACGCCCTGCAACTCCACAGGCCCGAGCGCCGATGCGGCTGGATTGGGACTGAAGGCAAGCCGGGATTGCACCAGGGTGTGATCCGCAAAGAGCTGCACCGTTAAGTCGGTGCGCTCCAGCAGATAGGGCGCCGGGCAGTAATCGGCAAGGCGCACGGTGGGCATGGAGATGTGCTGGGTGGGAGCGATGAAAACTGGGCTACTTGGCAGCGGCCTACTTGGAGGTGGGCGCCTTGGCTGCCGGGGCCTTCGCAGCTGGGGAAGCCTTGAGGGCGGCTTGGACCTTCGCCATCACATCGGCTGGCACTTCCTTCGGGCAGATCTCGGAAGCACCCAGGACAGCTGAATTGATCGCGCCTTTGCGCAGGTCATCGATGCTGAGGGGCTTGGGCCCCACCTGGGCAATCAGGCCCCCATGCTGGCCTTGGATGAGCTGGGCGATGGTTTCACCGGCAATGCCCACAGCCTTTTCGAAATCCACCCCAGCCCCCCTGGCAATGCACACATTGACGGCAGCGATGCGGGTGTAGAGATTCATTTCCGCCTCCGTAGCCGCCGCGTTATCAGCCAGCGCAGCTGCCGGCGCCAAGACGAGTGGTAACGCCAGGATTGGAAGTGCCAGGAACGGCAAGACCAGCAACGGGGCCATCAGGCCAGCGGACAGACGGCGCAGCAAGGAGATCACAAGATCAGGTTCTGAATGGGTCCCATGCTGCTGCATCAGGAGATCGGGACCCCAGCCTCTTCAACCCGGATTTCATGGTGGGTGGCCATCATCTCGAGCATTCCACCCTTCCAGGAGTGAATGGAACGGGATCGGTAGCGGTCCTGATCCACCAGACGGATTTGCTCGAGGATGCGCCACTGCTCGTAGTGCGATTCGAAGATCAATTCGTGCTCATCGACCTGGCGAATCTGGCTTTCGATCGCATTACCGCAGAGATAGCCCCGGCTGCGGCGCAGTTGGTGGCCACAGAGATAAACCTCCATCGTGCCCTCAGCCACACAAATGGTGTTGTTCTCAAAAAAGGAGTAGTCCTGCTCTGGCCACCAACTGAAGCGATAGGCAGCATCGCCTTCTGCAGGTTCGCTAAAGGCTTCCACCCGGAGCATCATGTCGACCCGCAGGTCCTCCCCTTCGGAAAAGAAATACAACCGCCGCGTACGCCACAGGCCCAGGTTGCGGCCAAACCAGCGTTTCAAGTTGGAGTCGAGCTGAACCCGGCTCCTGACGCCAGCCGATGGGCCACCAACCTTGGCTGCAGGCGCCTGGTTTGGCCTTGGTTCGAGCGAGAACTCAGGAGGATGGCCCATGGCAGCGCCGCAAATGGACGTATCGCTGAGAACGTCTTAGTCATAGCCACTTCTGATCGCTGTGGCCCGATACCAATAAGGTATCGCCGTGAATCCAGACACCCCGCCCACCTCACCCCAGGTCGCTGAGCTCGACGAGGGGCCTAATCGCCAGGAGCTGAAACTGCTGTTGGTGGCGGCCAACTTTCACCTGGCCACGCCCGATATCCGCAGCCTGCTCCACACCCTCAAAACCGAGGATTGCGGCTTTGAGGTGAGCCTGGAGATTGTCGACCCGGCGCTGCACCCGGAGTTGCTCGAGCTCCATCGCCTCGTCGCCACCCCGGCGCTGGTGAAGCTGGAACCCCATCCCAAGCAGGTGTTTGCCGGCAATGCCCTCAGCAAGAAGCTGCGCAGCTGGCTGCCCCGCTGGAAGCAGGTGGAGACCGTCACCGGCCTTGGCCTCAGCCTGAGCCCCGTCGAGATCGACGGCAGCCGCACCCTGCGGGAGGTCCAGTTGGAAGACCAACTGCTGGTGCTCCGCCAGGAAAACGAGACCCTGATCGAACGGCTAGGGGTGCAAGAAAGCTTGCTGCGCATGGTGGCCCACGAACTGCGTACGCCCTTGACCGCCGCCAAGCTGGCGTTCCAAAGCCACCTCTTGGGCCAAATCGATGCCCCCCGGTTTCGCGATGTGATCAACCGCCGCTTTGACGACATCGAAGCGTTGTCGAAGGACCTCCTCGAGGTGGGCACCACCCGCTGGGAGGACCTCTTCAACCCCCAGCGCCTCGCCCTGGGAAAGGTGGGCGCAGAGGCGATCCTGGAACTGGAAAAACTTTGGATGGGCCGCCAACTGCAGTTGAGCACCGACATCCCCAGCGATCTGCCGGATGTGCTTGGCGATCAACGGCGCATGCGCCAGGTGCTGCTCAACCTCCTGGAAAACGCCCTGAAGTTCACCCCAGACAGCGGCAGCGTGGGTCTGAAGATGCAGCACCGCACGGACCAATGGGTCCAGGTGAGCATTTGCGACAGCGGACCTGGCATTCCCAGTGACGAGCATGAGCGCATTTTTCTCGACCGGGTGCGGCTACCCCAAACCTCAGGCAGCACCTCGGGCTTTGGGGTGGGCCTCTCGGTGTGTCGACGGATCACGGCGGTGCACGGGGGGCGTATCTGGGTCGAATCCGAACTGGGCAAAGGCGCCTGCTTTCACTTCACCGTGCCCGTCTGGAGTGGCCAAGCCACCCCAGTACCCGCTGGCCAGCCTTGACGAAGGGTCCCACGGACCCGTAGTTTTCAACACATCAACTCGCCGAGAGGTTGGGCCAAAAGCTCGACCACACCTTGGAAGTTGTGGCCTCGCCCCCATCGTCTAGAGGCCTAGGACACCTCCCTTTCACGGAGGCGACAGGGGTTCGAATCCCCTTGGGGGTATGCAACTCAAGAACAGCCGGCCTCCTAGGCCTTGGCTGCCCGCCGCTGGGCTTCTTGCTGGACGCCGCGCAGATTGCTGGCGAGGTCATCGCGCAGGCGCTGTTCAATCAAGCCAATCGGCATCCCTGCGCGTCCTTGCACGGTGAGCTCGTAAACCAAGGACGTGACCAGCTGGTCACCCTGGTCTTGGCTGCGGATGCGCCAGACACCCTCAAAGCGACGAAAGTCGCCCCGGCTCATGGCAAACCGCAACTCCCCAGCATCCCGGTCTTCTACCAGCTCCAGCTCCACCTTGGCGCTGAAGCGCAGGCCACAGATTTGCTGGGTTCCCACCTGCTCCAGTCCCACCCGGTTGCCCCGGCGCCAAAGCTGGCGCGAAGAGGTCAGGTTCGGGATGTAACGGCTGAGGTTGGGGTAATCCGTTAAGACCGCCCAGATCCATTGGGGATCCAGGTCCAGGCGCAACTGCACCGCAAGACGCCTGGCCCCCTCGGGCAAGCGCTCCATCTCTTGCTGGATGGTGTCCAAACGGAAGGAAGGCTGCTGGGCAGGCTCAAGTGGCTTGGTCAAGCGCACGCGGTCAACAAGCAGCTGCACCAAGGGAGCGGCTCAAAGGTGTTCTTACACACAAACTTAGCGGTGACGTCGGGGTCAATGCCGCCAGGAGGGTTCCCTATGATCAGCCGGCTTTACGGGGGCTGAGCCTGCATGCATGTTTCTACAGGCCGCGCTAATCAGTCCGATAGCCGCATGTTCACGGTTGTCGTTGAGGCCTTTGGCCTGGGCTTGCAACGCCAAGCCGAGCGACGCCTCCTGGTGTCCTTCTCCCAACTGCAGAGCACGGTGAGAACCATTGCCCTGCAAGGGGGACGCATCACAGCCGTGCTGGGCCCAGGCCCAGCTTCAGGGGAAGCGCCCCTGGCCCCCCAATCCCCCTCCCAACCGGCTCCAGCTCCCAAGGCCGAAGCCAAAGCCGCCCCTTCGAAACCAGCAGCCGTGTCCCACGCCGACGTTCCCGTCAATCTCTACCGGCCCAAAGATCCGTTCATGGGCACGGTCACGGAGAACTACAGCCTGTTGGCTGAAGGCGCAATTGGCCGGGTCAACCACATCACCTTTGACCTCAAGGGTGGAGAGCCCCAACTGCGCTATCTCGAAGGCCAGTCCATCGGCATCATTCCCGACGGCGAGGACGCCAACGGCAAGCCCCACAAACTGCGCCTGTATTCGATCGCCAGCACCCGCCACGGCGACAACCTGGAAGGCGACACCGTGTCGCTGTGTGTCCGCCAACTGCAATACGAGAAGGAGGGCGAAACCATCAATGGCGTTTGCTCCACCTTCCTCTGTGACATCGCCCCAGGCGCCAAGGTGAAAATCACCGGCCCCGTGGGCAAGGAAATGCTGCTTCCCGATGACGAGGACGCCAACGTCATCATGCTGGCCACCGGCACCGGCATTGCGCCGATGCGCACCTACCTGCGCCGCATGTTTGAGGCCAAGGAAAAGAGCCTCAACGGCTGGAGCTTCAAGGGCAAGGCCTGGCTGTTTATGGGCTCACCCACCACGGCCAACCTGCTCTACGACGACGATTTCAACCGTTATCAACAGGAGTATCCCGACAACTTCCGCTACACCAAGGCCATCAGCCGCGAGCAGCAAAACGCCAGCGGCGGCAGGATGTACATCCAAGACCGGGTCAGCGAAAACGCTGATGAGATCTTCGCCATGATCGAAGATCCCAAAACCCACGTGTACATGTGCGGCTTGCGCGGCATGGAGCCCGGCATTGATGAAGCCATGGCCACTGCCGCAGCCGCCAAGGGCATCAACTGGCACGAATTGCGTCCCGTGCTTAAAAAAGCCGAGCGCTGGCACGTCGAAACCTATTGAGACCCAGCTCTCAGAACTGATCGCCAGGCCCGCCGCAAGGTGGGCTTTTTTTTTTGCGCTCTCGTTTGCGTATTCCCACACAGAACCAGCCCCAACACCGAAGAACCCTCGACCGTTGGTCCAGCCTCGGTAAACCAGGGGGCAGCAAGCCCAAAATCAACGATGAGTGCGGTCCTCACCAATCCATTGCGCGTTGGCCTCCGCCAAGAGCGGGTCATCCCACCGCAATGTCTGGTGATCTTTGGGGCCAGCGGCGACCTCACCCACCGCAAGCTGATCCCGGCCCTGTTTGAACTGTTCCGCCAGCGCAGGCTGCCGAGCGAATTCGCGGTGCTTGGCTGCGCCCGCAGGCCCTGGAGCGATGACGACTTTCGCGCCCGCATGGCCGAGGCGCTCAAAACGGAAATCGCAGACCACCAAAGTGCCTGGGAGACCTTCTCAGCCGGGCTCTTCTATGAACCCGTGGATTTGGAAGACCCCCAGTCCGTGGTTCGCCTTGGCAGCCGCCTCGAGGTCATTGATCGCCAACGGGCCACCCGGGGCAACCGCACCTTCTACCTCTCGGTAGCCCCAAATTTTTATGGCAGTGGCTGTCGGTCCCTCGCCGCCGCAGGCCTGCTGAAGGATCCCGCCCGGAGTCGGGTGGTGATCGAGAAGCCCTTTGGCCGCGATTACGGCAGCGCCCAGGAGCTCAACCGGGTGGTGAAGGGCTCGGCAAAGGAAAACCAGATCTTCCGGATCGACCACTACCTGGGCAAGGAAACGGTCCAAAACATCCTGGTGCTGCGCTTTGCCAACACCATTTTCGAACCGATCTGGAACCGCAACTACATCTCCAGCGTGCAGATCACGGCCGCTGAAACCGTGGGAGTGGAAGAGCGGGCCGGCTACTACGAGAGCTCTGGGGCCCTGCGCGACATGGTGCAGAACCACCTCACCCAAATGCTGGCCCTCACCACCATGGAAGCGCCGGGGCGATTTGACCCCGAGTCCATGCGCAACGAAAAAGCCAAGGTGCTCCAGGCCGCCCACCTGGCCAATGAAGACGAGCCTTGGAAGTGCTGCGTGAGGGGCCAATACGGACCAGGCGGGTCCAGCGGTCTTCCGATTAGCGGCTACCGCCAGGAACCCGGCGTGAATCCCAACAGCACCACCGAGACCTACGTGGCCATGAAGCTGTTCATCAACAACTGGCGTTGGCAGGGGGTGCCCTTTTACCTGCGCACAGGCAAGCGATTGCCTAAACGGCTCAGCGAGGTGGTGCTCACCTTCCGCGAAGCACCCGTGCACCTGTTTGATGCCGCCGGGGGGGCACCAACCCCCAACCAATTGATCCTGCGCATCCAACCCGATGAGGGCGCGGAGTTCAAGTTTGAAGTGAAAGCACCGGGTTCGGGGATGCGCAGCCGCCCCGTGGACATGGGCTTCTCCTACGACGACAGCTTTGGCGAGCCCTCCGACGAGGGCTACGTGAGGCTGCTCGCCGACGCCATGCTCGGCGATCCCACCCTCTACACCCGCAGCGACGAAGTGGAGGCGGCTTGGCGCCTCTACACCCCCCTGCTGGAAATGCTGGAGGAGTCCCCCTCGCAGTTGCCCGTGCACCCCTACGAGGCCGGCACATGGGGCCCGGCGGCAGCGGACAGCCTGGTGGCCGATGACGGCCTGACCTGGCGCCGTCCCTAGACCCTCGACTCGCTCGCTGACCCTGCTCTCGCCTTCTTGCCATGTCTGCCCAGCTCACCCTCCAGGCCCCCCACGCCCTGCCCCCCGCAGAGGTGCAGGGCTATCTCGACCAGCTCTGGCAACAGGGGCTGGAAGCGTCCAGCGGTGCCGCCACCTTCACCCTGGTGGTGTGGGATGGGGCCTGGCTTGAGCAGCAGTTGGTGCGCTGTGGGCGCGTAGATGGACCCATCACCGGCCTCCTCCGTGAGGAAGTGCTCACCGCCGCCCGCGAGGCCACCCAGGACTGCGGGCTTCCCTTGGGCACAGCCCCCATGGATCCCCAACTGGCCTGGGCCATCGGCCGGCTGGAGGGCGGACACCGGGCCGAGGACCTGCGCGGCCTCTTTGTGGAGGCCGCCATCAGTTCCCACATGCCGCGCCGGATGATCACCCTGGCGCCCACCCTCGATCGCTCAGCCCCCCTGGAAACCCTCGTGGCCGCGTACTGCCCCTTGCCCGAAGAACGGGACGGCAGTGCGGCCTGCGGCGATGTGGTGGTCCTGCGCGGCGGCACCGGATCCCTGGAGCAAAGCCTCGGACTGATTCAGCCACTGATTGGCACCGAACTGCCCTGCTGGGTGTGGTGGAACAGCAGCCTGGATGAGGCCCCGGCCCTACTGGCTTCCCTTGCCGAGGCTCCGCGGCGCCTGGTGGTGGATAGCTCCCTGGGCACCCCCAGGCGTTGCCTGGATCTCCTGGTGGAGCGCATCGAAGCCGGCCAGGCCATTAACGACCTCAATTGGATGCGCCTGCGTAGCTGGCGGGAATCCCTGGCGATGGTGTTTGACCCGCCCTCCCGCCGGGATGCCCTCGATCAGGTGGTGCAACTGGACATCGACGTGGAGGGCGACCATCCCGTTAAGGGGTTGCTGCTTGCAGCCTGGATCGCCGATCGCCTGGGTTGGCACCTGGTGGATAGCTATTGGGTCGACGGCCATGGCCCAGGCCAAGGGGTGGGCCATGGGCTGGGGGAGGGAGCCGGGATTGGCGCTGAATTTCAGCGCACCGATGGCCAAACCGTGCGCCTGCGGCTGATGCCCGTTCCCATGGGCGTACCCAAAACCCACCCCGGCGCCATCGTCGGCCTGCGGCTGATCTGCCAGCGCAGCCCAGGCGCCCCCCTCTGCGTGATTCTTTGCTCCGAATCGGGTGGCTGCATGCGTTTGGAATCGGGAGGCATGGCGAGCATGGAGTTGATCGAAGATGAAGTGCCCTTGCCGAATGAGAGCGAGGAGATGGAAATGGCCCGCCTGCTCTCCGGCGGCCACGATTCCACCAACCCCCTGCTCGCTGCGGCCGCCCCCATCGCTGCCAAGCTGCTGCCCAGTTAGATCGCCCGGCGCTCCAGTTCTCCATGCCCTGCCTTATCGCAGCGCCCAGCAGCGGCAGCGGCAAAACCCTGCTCAGCCTGTGCCTCAGCGCCCTGGCCGGCCGCCGCGGCCAGGGCCTGCAGGCTTTCAAGGTGGGACCCGATTACCTCGATCCCCAACTGCTCAGTCGGGTGAGTGGACGGCCATGCCGCAACCTCGACACCCTGCTCTGCGGCCAAGAATGGGTGCGGCGCAGCTTCGCGTGGCACGGCAGCCAGGCCCAACTGACCCTGGTCGAGGGGGTGATGGGCCTGTTCGATGGCCGCGGTGCCAGTAGCCACGGCAGCTCGGCGGAAGTGGCGGCCCTGCTTGACCTACCGGTGGTGCTGGTGGTGGAAGCCTCCCGGCAGGCCGGTTCCCTGGCGGCCTTGGTACGCGGTTTCCGCGACCACGGCCCACCCCAGGTGCAGCTGGCCGGGGTGGTACTGAATCGGGTTGGGAGCAGCCGGCACCAGGCCCTGCTCACCGAAGCCCTGGCCAGCATCAACGTGCCCCTGCTGGGCATGCTCCCCCAGCATCCCGCCCTGGAACTGCCCTCGCGCCATCTGGGCCTGCTCCCGCCTGGGGAATTAGCCGACCTGGAGGACCGGCAAGGCCAATGGGCCCAACTGGCCGAAGAGCACCTGAATCTCGAGCAGCTCTGGCCCCTCCTAGCCCCACCCCAGGCCTCGGGAGGCGATCCGATCCCTTGGTGCCTTGATCAACACCGCAAGGGGCCGGAGCGCAAACCAGGGGGACTGCCGATCGCCATCGCCAGCGATGCCGCCTTCCATTTCCGCTACCCAGAAGCCACCGAGTTGCTGGAGGCGGTGGGACTCGAGCCCATCCCCTGGAGTCCCCTGGCCGATGAAGCGTTACCGGAGGGGTGCCGCGGGGTCCTGCTCCCCGGGGGCTATCCCGAATTGCATGCTGGCCAACTGGCCAACAGCCAACGCAGCCTCCAGGACCTCGCCCGGGCAGTCCGTTCAGGCCTGCCCTTGGTGGCGGAGTGCGGAGGGTTGCTGCTGCTGGGTCAAACCCTGGTCGATGGCGAAGGCCGCCGCCACCCCATGGCTGGCGTGCTGCCCTTCCATGCCCAGCGCGGTGAGCTAAGCCTGGGCTACCGCGAAGCGCTAGCCAGCTGCCATGGACTGGTAGTGCGCCCTGGCGAACGCTTTGTGGGTCATGAATTCCATCGATGGCAACTCGAATCAGTAGCCGATTGGGAGCCGCTGTGGCAGCTTGAAGGCTGGGGATGTCCGCAACGGAGGGAAGGATGGACAGCGCAGAACGTGCACGCCAGCTGGCTGCATCTCCACTGGGCTGGATGCCCGGTGATTCCATCGAGGCTGGCCGACGCCTGCGTTCGCGCCGTGCCGCTGCGACGGAACGCCGCTTTATCCAGCCCCATGACAGCAAGCCCACCGCCATCAGTGAACGCTGGCGCCTGATTGTGAGCGGCAAGGTGCAGGGGGTGGGCTACCGGATGAGCTGCTGCAGCCGCGCCAAGGACCTGGGCCTCAGTGGCTGGGTGCGCAATCGCCCCGACGGCACCGTGGAAGTGGAGGCGGAGGGACCGATCCAAGAACTCACCGAACTGCGTCTCTGGTGTGAAATAGGACCGACGGCCGCCAATGTCACCCGTGTCTCCGCCAGCCAAATTGGTCCCACCGGATCCGACTGGTTTGAGGTTCGTCAGTAAGTGATTGAACTCTGGCTACTGCGCCACGGCGCCACGGAATGGGCCCGCAACGGCCGTCACACCGGCAGAACCGATGTGCCGCTGATCGAAGAGGGAGAAGCCGAAGCCCGCGCCCTAGCCCCCGTGCTGGCCGGCCATCGTTTTGCAGGGGTTCTGGTGAGCCCCTTACAACGGGCCCAACGCACCTGCGCCTTGGCGGGTTTGGCTAGCCAAGCGCAACCCTGCCCCGACCTGCAGGAATGGGATTACGGCCGCTACGAGGGCATCACCACTGCCGAGATCCGCGAACACAACCCCCACTGGAGCCAGTGGCGCGATGGCTGTCCTGGTGGGGAATGCTCCGCTGACGTGCAGCAGCGCTGTGAGCGGGTGATTGCCCAAGCTGAAGCCCTGGCCCAAGGCACAGACCAGCTAGAGGTCCAGCAAGGGGTCCAGCAAATAGCCCTGTTCGCCCACGGCCACATCCTGCGCAGCCTGGCTGGCACCTGGCTAGGCCTGGGCGCCCAAGGCGGTGCCCTGCTCAGCCTGGCTACCGGCACGATCAGCGTGCTGGGACAGGAACGGGAGCAGCGAACGATCCTGCGCTGGAATGTGCCAAACCACAGCTTGTAGCCGATGGGCGATCCGCAAACCACCGCGATGGGCCTGGGATCCCTCTTGGCCGAGCTCTCGGCCTTTGGCCTAGCCATTGGCTTTTCTCCGATCCATATCGGCCTGCTGTTGCTGTTGCTGCTGGGCCCCAAACCGCTGCAAAGGGGCAGCTGGTTTGTGGTGGGCTGGCTGATAACCGCAGCCCTAGCCGTGATCCTGCTGCTCACCGTGGGCCATGGCCTGCTGCTCTCCATGGACAAGGGAACAAGCCATCGCACGGGGCTTGACCTGATTGCCGCCGGAGTCTTGTTGGGCCTCGGCCTCAAGGAATTGTTGGGTACCAAGGAGGAGAGCGGCCCCCCCGGCTGGACCAGCAAGCTCGAGAGCTTTTGCGCCATGCCCCTGCCCCTTTTGCTTGGCATCAGTGGGTTGCTGGAGGTGGCGAGCCCCGATGATCTCTTCCTGTTCGCCAAGACCGCTGGCAGCCTGCTGTCCGCCGATTTACCCCAGAGCCAGGAGATCCTTGCCACTGGGTTGTTCAGCCTGGTGAGCGGGGCCCTGTTGCTTGTTCCCCTGGTGGCTTTGCTGCTTGTGGGGAAAGAGCGGGTGCTGCCCCTGCTCGAGAACGGCAAAAGCTGGCTGTTTGCCAAGGGGGATCTGCTCGTGGGTCTGGTGAGCATCGCCTTGGCGGTTTACCTGGGCTGGCAGGGGATTGGGGGCCTGCAGGCCTAGCGAGCTAGCTGGGGGCTTCGAGCCATTGGCGCCAAAGTTGGCCGTCGGCAGGGGCCCGTCCCTCTGCCACCAGCGACACCGCCTGGCTGGCGCGGCTGACCGCCACATACACCAGCTGACGCCGCAAGACGTCGTCGCTAGGCCAAAAGACGTCACCATCGACAAACACCTCCCCAAAGGTGCTTCCCTGGCTGCGATGCACGGTGAGAACCGCAGCCGGGCCAAGGGAGGCAAAGGCATCACGCACCAGGAAAAAACGCCGCCAGATGGCCTTGCCATCTTTTTTACCCGCATCCCTGGCCTGTTGCCGCAGCCGGGCCAACACGCCATCAAACGCTTTTCGCGACTCCGATCCCAACGGGGGGAGAAGGCGCAGGTTCAGCTGGGTTTCGCCCGCCTCAACGGTGGCGGTGAGGGTCTCAATCACCGGCACACCGATGCCCGGGAGGGCCGCCAAACCCAAATCGGCAAGGTCGCAGCGCTCGGGCGTGACATCGCGCACCACCACTTCCCGGTTGGAGCCCAGCACCATGTCGGGTTCTTCCCCTGCATCGTCGCCTTCGCGGCAGGCAGGCCCCATCACCGCAGAGCGGGTAATCAGCACCTCTCCCGGCAGCACGGGTAACTGGTCGGCCATCTCACCGTGCAAGGCCCGACGGGCGATCGGCACCAGCTGCTCCAGGGAGCGGTTGGTGTAGCAAAGGATTCGGGCCAGGTCGGGGTTATCGGTTTCAGCGCTGCGGCGCAGGGCCGCCTGGGCAGCGACCAGCCAGTCGGTGCGATCGAGCAACGCCACCATGCCCTCGGCCGAACGCACTGGGGGGATCTGGGGCGGCCTGCGGCACGGCAGCGCCCCCTCCCGCAGGCCAGTGGCCAGGCGCAGCACGGGCCCCTGGTGGCGCACCACCTGGGTGAGCTGGGCCTGGGTGGCGCGGCCCATGGCAAACACCGGGCTCTGGGGCTCCCCCACCGGGGGCAACTGGGCCGGATCGCCCACGAACACCAGTCGGGTGCGAAAGGGATGGGCACAGCGCAGGGCGATGTCCAGCAAGGTGCTGTCAACCATCGAGGCTTCATCGATCAACACCAAGCCCAGGTGCTCCAGGGCCATGGCGGTTTGCTCGGTTTCCTCACAGCGCTCGAGATCCCCCTGGCGTTTGAGCTTGAGCCGCAGCAGCCGATGGATGGTGGAGGGAAACCAGGTGGCTTGCAGCCGGGCCATCGCCAGATGACTCCGCAGCACCCCCACGGCCTTGTGGGTGGGTGCGACCACGGTCCAACACAGGCCCGCCGCCTCGGCCTGGGCTAGGAACCGCATCGAGAGGAAGGTTTTGCCCGTGCCGGCATAGCCACTCAGCACAAAGGGGCTGCCATCGTCGGGGCTGGTGAGCCAATCGGAAAAGGCTGCCACGGCCCCCTGCTGATCGGTGGTGAGCTGGAGATCGGCGGAGCTGGAAGGGAGGCTCACGCCAAGGGGCCCATGCCAGGTAACAACCTGTGCACCAGCTGCACTGGGGATCCCAACAACACCAAACCAGGCAAGGCAATCAGGGGGCCAATCACGCTGCCCACCAGCACCTCAAGCCTGGTATGGCCAAGGTTTTCTTTCAGGGGCTTCTGGGACTCATCCTGGGTCTGGGAATTCACGCGGGCCGCCGTTAGGCCGGCCGCTCGGCGCACCCCACTGGCGTCGTAGAGCACCACAAAACACATAATCG
>CAMDSS010000025.1 GCA_945907085.1 Cyanobium sp. NIES-981
TTCCTTGCCCAGCTCGCTCCCGGCCTGAACCTCGGCCCGGAGTAAATCCCCGGTCGAGAGGTGCAGCAAACCTTTGGCGGCGGCGAGTTGCTGGGCTTGGGTGCCCTTTCCAGCCCCGGGAGGACCAAGGAATAGGAGGCGTTGCTTCATGGCAGGAAGGAAAGGGACAGGACGGCAACGAAGGGAGCCAAGAATTGGCTGGCGCCTATTGGCGCACCATGCCTTCGTAGCGCTGGGAGATCACGTAGGTCTGGACTTGTTTGGCGGTGTCGATCGCCACACCCACCAGGATCAGCAAGGATGTGGCCCCAAGGCCCTGAAAGGTGCGCACCTGGGTCGCACCCTCAACGGCTGAGGGGATGATCGCCACAGCCCCAAGAAACACCCCGCCCAGCAGGGTGAGAC
This sequence comes from Cyanobium sp. NIES-981, assembly GCA_945907085.1. Classification (GTDB taxonomy): domain Bacteria; phylum Cyanobacteriota; class Cyanobacteriia; order PCC-6307; family Cyanobiaceae; genus Cyanobium_A. The sequence goes on from CAMDSS010000025.1 coordinate 406, forward strand.
GGTTTTGAACGCCCCCGAGGTAGGTGGCTGTCGCTGAACCCGGCCTCACCCCAGGAATGGCTACGCCGCTGCGCTTGAGGTTGGTGGCGATGTCGAGGGGGTTGACGGTGAGCGAGGCATAGAAAAAGCCGAACCCGCAGATCAGGCTGAAGAACACCAGGGCATAGAGCCAGGGGGTGCTGCTGTTCGGATTGAGATAGCCCGCCAATTGGATCAGCAGGGGGTTGCGGGTGATGTTGGCAATCGTGAGCGGCAGAAACACCACGGCCGACGCAAAGATGATCGGCATCACACCGCCCGCATTCAGCTTCAGGGGCAGGTAGCTCTGGCGTGCGGCCAGGAGGTTGGCACCACCCACCTGGCGCTTGGCGCTCACGATCGGAATCCGCCGGTTGCCCTCCTGCACAAAGATGATCCCCACGATCGTTAGCAGGAAAACCACCACCAGCACCACGATTCCGCCCACGGTGCTGCGGTCACCGCTTTGGGCCAATTCGATCGTGGATCCCAGGGCCTTGGGCAAGGTGGCCACGATGTTCACGAAGATCACCAGGGAGGCGCCCTGGCCGATGCCCCGCTCCGTAATCACCTCCGAGATCCACATCACCACCATCGAGCCGGTGACCAGGGCCAGGGCCGTTTGAATCACGAAGACGGTTTCCGACAGCCCTTCGGTGGCGTACTGCCTCAGGATCAAGGCGAAGACAATGCTCTGAAAGATTCCCCAGACCAGGGCGACATACCGGGTGATCTGGGCAATCTTGCGGCGTCCGGCCTCACCCTCATTTTTTTGGAGATCCTCCAGCTGGGGCAGGGCTGCGGTGAGCAGCTGGATGATGATCGAGGCGTTGATGAAGGGCAGGATCCCCAGGGCAAAGACGCCCAGGGTGGACAGCCCCCCGCCGGTGAAGATGTCCAGAAAGCCGATGAGCTGCCCCCCCTTGGAGAGGAAGTCGGCAAAGGCCACCCGGTCGATTCCCGGCATGGGGATGTAGATCCCGAGCCGCACGACCAGGAGCAGTGCCAGGGTGGTGAGCACCCGGTCGCGCAGGCCTTTGGACTGAATCAGCTGGCTGAGGATTTCCCCGGCACTGGGGTTGCGACCCCGGCTAAGCAACATGGTGAGTTGGGCGGGAGGGCGTGGATGGCACGCAAAAAAGCCGTCTGCTGAACCTAAGGGAATTGCCCCAGGTCAAGACAGACGGCTCAGACCTTAGGCGGCAGGGGCCCCAGGGGTGTGCAGACAGGATTTCAGATGATTTCGCAGCTGCCGCCGGCGGCCTCGATCTTGGTGCGAGCGCTGGCGGTAAACGCGGAGGCCTGAATGGTGAGTTTCACCGTCAGGTCACCATTGCCGAGCACTTTCAAGGGGTGTTTCGGGCTGGTGACGAGGCCATCTTTGACCAGTGAGTCGAGATTCACGGTGCTGCCGGCCTTGAGGTCGGCGAGCTTGGCCACGTTGATGATGGTGAACTCCTTGTGGTTCACCAGCTCAAAGTGCTTGAGCTTGGGGATGCGCCTGTAGAGGGGCATTTGGCCACCCTCAAAGCCAGGACGGGTGGGACTACCCGAACGGGACTTTTGACCACGCATGCCGAAACCGCAGCTTGCGCCTTGACCAGCGGCAATGCCACGGCCCTTACGCAGTTTGCGGCGCCGGGCGCCGGGGTTGGACTTGAGGGTTTGGAGATTGAGCGTTGTCATGGGGAACCTCAGGAGTAAATCTGCTCGAGGGAGATGCCCCGCTCCTTGGCGGTCTCCTTGTGGGTGCGAAGGCCAGCCAGGGCCACCATTGCAGCGCGGGCGTTGTTCAGGGGTGTTTTAGACCCCAGGCGCTTGGCCAGCACGTTTTTGATCCCGGCCAGCTCGAGCACCGTGCGGATTGAACCACCCGCGATCACACCGGTACCCGGTGCGGCGGGACGGATCAACACACTGGCAGCACCATCGCGGCCATTGCTGAGGGTTGGGATGGAGCTCTGGCGGGTGAGCGGCACCTTGACCAGATGCTTCTTGCCATCGGCGACGCCCTTGCGAACGGCTCCGATCACATCACCGGCTTTGCCGACGCCCACGCCCACTTGACCGCGCTCGTTGCCGACAACAACGATGGCGCGGAAGCTCATTTTCTTACCGCCTTTCACGGTTTTGGAGACGCGGCGAATTTGGATCACCCGCTCTTGCCATTCGGAGTCCCGTTCTTGACCCCGACGGTTGTCGCGGCCCCGGCCACCACCACGGCGGTCGCCGCCACGGTTGTCACCGCCCCGGCCACCACCGCCGCGACGCTCCTGCTGGCCATCGGCCGCGGCAGGAACATCCGAGGCAGCCGGAATGACGTTGGATTGAATCTGGTCGTTGGTTTCGGTCATGGTGAGAGCAGGGATCAGAACTGAAGGCCCGCTTCCCGGGCGGCGTCAGCCAGGGCTTTCACCCGGCCGTGGTACAGGTTGCCGCCGCGATCGAAGACCACCTGCTGGATGCCCTTGGCAAGGGCGCGCTTGGCCACCATCTCACCGACGGCCACGGAGGCATCGCAGGTGGAGCTGGTTTGCAGATTGGTGCGCAGATCCTTGTCGAGGGTCGAGGCTGCGCAGAGGGTGTTCTGGGCAGCGTCGTCGATCAGCTGGGCGTAGATGTGATTGTTGGAACGGAACACGGCCAAACGGGGACGGTCGGCCGTGCCGGAGAGATGGCGACGCAGGCGGCGGTGACGCTTCTGGGTCTGCTGTTTGCGGGAAGTGGATGACATAGCGATACAGGGTAAGGGCGCGTAGGCAGACCTTATTTCTTACCGGTCTTACCGGCCTTACGCAGGATGCGTTCACCCTCGTACTTGATGCCCTTGCCTTTGTAGGGCTCGGGGGGACGAATCGCACGCACCTTGGCAGCTTCGTTGCCGACGAGTTCCTTGTTGGCCCCGGAGACGAAGACGGTGGTGTTGCCTTCGACGGCGAAGGTGACGCCATCGGGGGGAACCATTTCCACCTGGTGGCTGTAGCCAGCACTCACCACAAGCTTTTTGCCTTGAACGGCGGCGCGGTAGCCCACGCCAACGATCTCGAGCTTGCGGCTGTAACCCTGGCTGACGCCTTCCACCATGTTGGCGACGAGCGTGCGGCAAAGACCATGGCGCTCACGGGAGCGTCGGGTTTCGCTGCTGGGGCTCACCACCAGGGTGTTGCCGTCCTGGGAGATTTGCACCCCTTCAGGAAGGGTGCGGCTGAGTTCGCCCTTCGGGCCCTTCACGGTGACGGCCAAGCCATTGAGGCTGACACTCACCTTGTCGGGGAGGGGAATCGGCGCTTTACCAATACGAGACATGGATCAATCTCCCAGTTCAGTAGACGTAGCAGAGCACTTCGCCACCGACACCCTGTTTACGGGCGTCGCGGTCGCTCATTACTCCCTTTGAGGTGGAGATAATGGCCACTCCGAGGCCGCCCAGCACTTTGGGCAGCTGACGATTGTTCTTGTAAATGCGCAGGCCTGGCTTGCTCACCCGTTGCACGCAACGGATGGTGGGCTGGCGGTGCTTGCCGCTGTACTTCAGCTCGAGGACCAGATGCTTCATCACGCCTTCACCTTCTTCGGTGATGGCGGCGATAAAGCCTTCCTGTTGCAGCACGGTGGCGACATTACGCACCAGCCGTGAAGCGGGAATTTTCGTGGTCTCGTGACGTTTCTCACTCGCATTGCGAATGCGGGTGAGCATGTCGGAAATTGGATCGTGATTGGCCATGGTCGGGTCCGAGGAGGGCTCAGTTGCTGCGGAACGGCATTCCCATCTCGCGGAGGAGGGCCCGGCCCTCTTCGTCGTTACGGGCGTTGGTCACGATGGTGACGTCCATCCCCCGGATGGCATCGATCTTGTCGAACGAAATTTCCGGGAAAATGATTTGTTCGCGGATCCCCAGGGTGTAGTTCCCCCTGCCGTCGAAGCTCTTGGGGCTCACTCCGCGGAAATCGCGGATGCGGGGTAGAGCCAGGTTGATCAGCCGCTCCAGGAAGGCGTACATCCGCTCGCCACGCAGGGTGACGGCGACGCCAATGGGCATGCCTTCGCGAATCTTGAAGGCCGCGATGGCCTTCTTGGCGCGGGTCACAATCACTTTTTGACCGGTGATTGTGGCCAGCTCCGCGATGGAGGCCTCGAGGGCCTTGGCATTTTGGGCCGCTTCACCAAGACCCCGGTTAACGGTGACTTTCATCACCTTCGGGACTTCGTGAATGTTGGAGAGATTGAGATCCTTAAGCAACTTTGGCTGGATCGTCTCCCGGTAGCGCTGTTTTAGAGACATGACGGGGGAAGGGGAGTGCGCTTCTGGTCGGGGTCAGAAGGCGGACAGGGATGAACGAAGAAGAAGTGGGAAAGGAGATGTAGAAGTGGACAGGAGATCAGGCCAGGATTTCCCCAGTCTTTTTCAGGCGGCGCTGTTTCGTGCCGTCTTTCTCCACCACGATTGCGACGCGGCTAGCCACGTTTTTGGTGGTCGAATAGAGCATCACGTTGGAAGCATGGATGGATGCTTCTTCGGTGACGATCCGTCCGGTTTCGCCCTCTTGGGTGGGCTTGACGTGGCGGGTGCGAAGGTTGATTCCCTGCACCATCACGCGGTTTTCGTAGGGCAGAGTGCGGAGCACTTCGCCGGTTTTGCCCTTGTCCTTGCCGGAGATCACCTGAACGGTGTCACCTGTTTTGATGCGCATTTTGATGCGCACCTGGGGCTTGGCTTTCGGAGTAGCGGCGGCCATTTCAGATCACCTCCGGAGCGAGGGACACAATCTTGGTGAAATTGCGTTCCCGAAGTTCCCGGGCGACAGGGCCGAAGACCCTGGTGCCCTTCGGGTTGTTGTCACCCGAGAGGATCACCGCTGCGTTGTCGTCGAAGCGGATCGAGTTGCCGGTTTCGCGACGCAGGGTGGCCTTGGTGCGAACCACCACGGCCTTCACCACATCGGATTTTTTGACGCCCATGTTGGGCATGGCGTCTTTGACGGCTGCCACGATCACGTCACCGACGTGGGCGTAGCGGCGGTTGGTACCCAGCACACGGATGCACTGGATGCGCTTGGCGCCACTGTTGTCAGCGACGTTCAGATAGGTCTCTTGTTGAATCATTGGGGTGCTCTCCTCAACCGGCGGTGGTGTTGGTGAGAACCTCGGCCACGGTCCAGCGTTTGGTGCGGCTGAGGGGGCGGGTCTCGGTAATCCGAACCCGATCACCCACGTTGCAGCTATTGGCTTCGTCGTGGGCTTTGTAGCGGGTGGTGCGGCTGACCGTCTTTTGGTAGATGGGGTGGGGGAAGCGGTTTTCGACCGCCACCACCACCGTTTTGTCCATCTTGTCGCTGACGACGGTGCCGACCCTTTCCTTGAGTGCCATGGGACTAGAGGGGGGAATCAGGAGGCTGAATCAGCCAGGGTGGCGGAGCGTTGCTGCTCCAGCTGAACCGTTTTCAGGTGGGCCAGCTTGATGCGGGCTTCCTTGAAACGGTGCGGCTTTTCAAGCCGGCGCGTGGCCTGCTCGAAGCGAAGGGTGAACAGTTCGCGGCGGGTGGCGTTGATCTGCTCGGTGATCGCTTCGCCAGAGAGCTGACGCACTTCGGCAATGTTGGGACGGGCCATGGTCAGGACTCCACTGCGACGGGTTGGTCAGAGGAAGCCAAGTCCGCATACTCCTGATCGCTCAGGGAGATGAACTTGGTTTTGATGGGCAGCTTGAACTGCGCCAGTCGCATGGCTTCCTTAGCGATTTCGGGAGTGATTTCAGCACCCCCCATCTCGAACAGGATGCGACCGGGCTTAATCACCGCTACCCAGAACTCCGGGTTGCCTTTACCGGAACCCATGCGGGTTTCGGCGGCGCGCATGGTGACGGGCTTGTCGGGGAAGATCCGAATCCAGATCTTTCCGCCCCGCTTGACTTGGCGGGTCATGGCCCGGCGGCTGGCTTCGATTTGGCGGGATGTGATCCAGCCGCATTCTTGGGCCTGCAGGGCAAATTGCCCGAAGGCAATGGTGTTTCCGCGGGTAGCGGTGCCGCGCATACGGCCCCGCTGCTGCTTACGGAATTTGACGCGTTTTGGACTCAGCATGATTCGGCCTCCTGATCACTCCTTATTGGAGCGGTCTTCGAACTGTTGGGGCTGCCGGCTGGTCCGCCGACGAGGAGCTGCACCCACGGGCAGCTGTTCTTTTTGGCCAGGTAGAACCTCGCCTTTGAACACCCAAACTTTGATGCCCAACACCCCGTAAGTGGTGCTGGCCAACTTGGTTGCGTAGTCGATGTCTGCGCGCAGGGTGTGCAGGGGCACACGTCCTTCGCGGGTCCATTCGGTACGAGCAATTTCAGCGCCGTTGAGGCGGCCGCTGACCTGGATCTTCAGGCCGAGCACGCCAGCCCGTTGGGCCCGCTGCACGGTCATCCGCAGCACGCGCCGGAAGGCGACGCGCTTTTCCAGTTGTTGGGCGATGTGCTCAGCCAGCAAGAAGGCATCGGCATCGACCCGCTCGACTTCCACCACGTTGATGCGCACCTGACGGTTGGCATCACCCAGGGTTTTCTGGATGCCGGCGCGGAGCTCCTCAATGCCGCTGCCCTGACGGCCAACGAGCACCCCAGGACGGGCGGTCTTGAGCTCGACTTCCAGTTGGTCGGCCTTGCGGGCGATCAGCACATCGCTGATGCCGGCAGCGCCGTACTTCTTATGGACGAATTTGCGAATCCGGTCATCCTCCTGGAGGAGGGTCGGATAGGTCTTGCTTGGGGCGTACCAACGCGAGCGGTGTTCCTGGGTGATCCCCAGGCGCAGGCCGGTTGGATGGATCTTGTGTCCCATCGTTCGGTGTCCTCGGGGGTCAGGCGGAAGGAGCCACAGCAATGCTGATGTGGCAGGTCTGTTTTTTGATCGCGAAGGCGCGACCTTGGGCGCGGGGCCGGAAACGCTTCAGGGACGGACCCATGTCGGCGATGGCCTCGCTGATCACCAAGGTGGCAGGGTCGAGACCCATGTTGTGCTCGGCGTTTGCTACCGCCGACCGCAACACCTTGGTGATGGGGCCGGTGGACCGGTATGGCATGAACTCGAGCATGATCAGCGCCTCGCGGTAAGAGCGGCCGCGGATCTGGTCGAGAACCCGTCGCACTTTGGACACGGAGCCTCGGATGAAGCGACCGTGGGCGAGGGCCTTGTTGGTGGGTGTGTTTGCCATAGCGTCAGCGACCTCCTTTCTTGTCCTTGATGTGGCCCCGGAAGGTGCGGGTGGGGGCGAATTCCCCGAGCTTGTGGCCCACCATTTGTTCCGTCACGTAGACGGGAACATGTGATTTGCCGTTGTGAACGGCAATTGTGTGGCCGATCATCATCGGCAGGATGGTGGAAGCCCGTGACCAGGTTTTGATCACGGATTTGTCGTCGGCGGCGTTTTGCTTTTCAACCTTGCTGAGCAGGCTGTCGGCAACAAACGGACCTTTTTTGAGTGAACGTCCCATGGCGGTTTAAGCAGAAAGCAAAGCGGTGTGGTTCATCAGGAATCGCGTCCGCCACGGCTCCGCTTGGAGGTGCGGCGACGTTTCCGGAGCACAAACCGATTGCTGGGTTTGTTCCGCTTACGGGTTTTGAGCCCAAGGGCTGGTTTGCCCCAGGGGGTAACAGGACCAGAGCGACCGATGGGAGCGCGGCCCTCGCCACCACCGTGGGGGTGATCGCAGGGGTTCATCACGCTGCCGCGGACCTCAGGCCGGCGACCCAGCCAGCGCTTGCGGCCAGCTTTGCCGAGGCTGGTGTTCCGTACCTCGGAGTTGCCCACTTCGCCGATGGTGGCGTAGCACTCGCGACGCACCAGGCGAACCTCGGTGGAGGGCAGTTTGAGGGCGACGTAGTCGCCTTCTTTGGCCATCACCTGGGCACTGGCACCAGCGGTGCGAACCATCTGGCCACCTCGGCCGGCGTAGAGCTCCACGTTGTGGACACTTGAGCCGAGGGGGATGGACGACAGGGGCAGGGCGTTGCCTGTCTCGATGGGAGACTCTGGGCCCGAAATCAGCTGTTGGCCGATCTCAATGCCTGCCGGGGCCAGGATGTAGCGCTTCTCGCCATCGGCGTAGAAGAGCAGGGCCAGGCGGGCATTGCGATGGGGGTCGTAGTGAATGGCAGCCACTTTGGCGACCACACCGTGCTTATCGCGACGGAAGTCGACGATCCTGTAAAGGCGCTTGTGACCGCCGCCCCGGTGGCGGCAGGTGATGACGCCCCGGTTGTTGCGGCCTTTGCGGCGGTGCTTGGCCACCACCAGGCCCCGTTCGCGACCGCGGCCAGTGATTTCAGAGAAATCACTGGCGACACGGGTGCGGGTGCCGGGGGTGATGGGGCGGTATTTACGAATAGCCATGGTTGTTTAAGCGCCTCAGGACTCGGGGAAAAGCTGGATGGCGTTGCCCTCGGCCAGGCGCACCACGGCTTTCTTCACCTGGGCACGTTTGCCAGCGAAGCGGCCCACACGCCTGGACCGGCGAGGGGGGTTCATGGTGCTGACACCCACCACGCGGACGTCGAACAGTTGCTCGACGGCGGCTTTGATGTCGGGCTTGGCAGCCCGGTGGTCCACCTCGAAGGTGTACTGGTTCAGCTCGAGGGCACGGGTGGCCTTCTCAGTGATCAGAGGCCGACGGATCACGTCCGCGAGCCTGCCGACAAAACGCTCAGTCATTTCCGTAGACCTCCTGGATCTTCGCGAGTGCTTCTTCGCTCACCACCAAGTTGTTGGCGTGGAGGAGATCGAACACGTTGAGCTGATCAGCAGCGATCAGCTTGACCTTCTCGAGGTTGCGCACTGAGCGGCGCACAGCCTCGGTGGCCCCATCGAGCACCAACAGCACCTTGGCGCCGGCATCAATGCCGAGACGCTGGAGGGCAGCGGTGATCTCTTTGGTTTTGGGGGTTTCAAGACCCGCGCCAAAGCCCTTCACCACCGTGATGTCGGTGATGCGGCTCATCAGGGCGGTGCGCAGGGCCAGGCGACGTTCCTTGCGGTTCATCGCCAGGGTGTAGCTGCGGGGCTTGGGCCCAAACACCACACCGCCGCCGGGGCGGAGGGGGGTGCGGATCGAACCCTGACGGGCGCGACCGGTGCCCTTTTGCTTGTAGGGCTTGCGACCGCCACCGGCCACTTCGGCCCGGGTCAGGGTGCTGGCTGTGCCCTGGCGGGCGTTGGCCAACTGCCGAACCACGGCGCGATGGATCAGGTCTTTGGCGGATGCTTCTTTGGCGACTTTCAGGTCGAGGGCAGCTTTTCCAGCTTCCTTACCCTGCCAATCGCGGATTACACAGTTTGTCATCGGTGTTCTCCTCAGTTCCCAGCTTTGAAGCCGACCCGGTTCGCCGGGCGGATGTTCAGCAGGGCGCCGGGCTTGCCGGGCACTGAACCTTTAACCACCAGCAAATTGCGCTCGGTATCCACTTTCAGGATCACCAGACCGCGGGTGGTGATTTGCTTGCCGCCGTAACGGCCAGACATCCGTTTGCCGGGATAGACGCGGCCTGGGGTGGTGCCGGCGCCAATCGAGCCTGGTTCGCGGTGGTTCTTCGAGCCGTGGGTCATGGGACCGCGGCTGAAGCCATGGCGCTTCTGGAGGCCTGCGAAACCGCGGCCCATGGTGTCGCCACTGACGTCCACCTTTTGACCGGCTTCGAAAGCAGCCACGGTGACGGCACTACCCAGCTCGAGGCCGTCAACGCTGTCAACCCGATATTCCTTCAGGTGACGCAGGACCTCGTCGCCGGACTTGGCCAGGTGCCCTTTGGCTGGCTTGTTCACGAGCTTTTCGCGAATGTCGCCAAAACCAAGTTGCACCGCGACGTAGCCGTCGGTGTTGGTGGATTTGAGTTGGGTGATGCGGCAAGGACCCGCCTCGATCAATGTGACCGGGATGGATCTGCCCTCGTCGTCGAAGAACTGGGACATGCCCAATTTCTTCCCAAGAATGCCGATAGACATAGGAAGAGAAACAGCGCCAGCTGGACCACCGGACACCCTTGCCGTAAGGCAGAGATGGAGCCGGAGAAAACTGAATTCAGGGAGGAGAACGTCTGGCTCGTCCTAGGGGCTGCCCGAGCTTGCGAGAGGCGAGGCCTGCCGCAGGGCTGGTGCGATGTCCAAAGGGCTAGCAAGACGGATCAGATCCTGATCAGAGGGCTGGGACTTGTCTGAACCGGTCGCGATTTCCGAAGAAACCGAAGGCGTTCGGACAGTTTCCCGACGGTTGACACAGCTGGTGAAAGCTGCTTCTTCCGTACTGGCCTGGGAAGGCCACCACCACTGGTGACCTTGTGCCGTGATTTGGAGGCCCGGCTAGCGGACGGGCACAAATCAATGGCACAGCCAGAAACCATACCCCATCACCCACCCCTCTCCCTTTGGGCGCCCTAGGGGCACCGCGTTTGATGTGGGCTGTCAGACTGCTTAACAGCTCCGCGTCTGTTGGCGATGCCCCTGCTGCTCTCTGGTCGCGGTTTCCGGCAGGACCTGGAGCAGGCCGGTGCCCTTGCCCTTTTCGTGCCCCTTGAGGGTGGGGCCGAAACCCGACTGCTGCGTCGCATGCGGGCAGCGGGTTACCAAGCTCAGATGACCTCAGCTCGAGGCCTGGGCGATCCCGAGGCCTACCTGCTTCAGCTCCATGGCGTGCGCCCTCCCCACCTGGGCCACCAAAGTGTGGGTCGGGGTGCGGCCGTGGGCGAAGTCCAACGGGTGATGCCCCAGCTGGGCTCCCTGCTGGAGGGCTCCAAGCCGATTCTCCTGTGGCTGATTGAGGGCCAGGTGCTGTCTTCAGCTGAGCTCGCCTCCCTTCTGGCCCTGTGCCGCAAGGAACCGCGCCTGAAGATGGTGGTGGAAATGGGGGGCTCCCGCAGCCTGCGTTGGCAGCCCCTTGAGCAGCTGCTTGCTGCCTGAAGCCGCCCTGGCCCAGGGCCGTTGGGTCAAGTTGATCTGTGGCGCCAGCAATCAGGATCTCGACGCCATCGAGGACCTGTGCGGTCTGTATGCGCTGGCGGGGGTGCATTGCATTGACGGGGCCGCGGATGGGGCCGTGGTGGCTGCCATTCGGCGAGGCGTGGCCTGGGCCGTGGCCCGCGGTGGCGCCAGGCCATGGCTGATGTTGAGCCTCAGTGATGGCCTCGATCCCCATTTCCGCAAGGCCTGGTTCGATCCGGCTCATTGCCCCAGCAGTTGCCCGCGCCCCTGCGAGCGGGTATGTCCGGCCCTGGCGATCGCCCCGCCCACCCCAGGTGGTCCAGGTGTCGTCGAGGAGCGTTGCTATGGCTGCGGCCGCTGCTTGCCCGCCTGCCCGCTGGGCCTGATCCAGGAGCGCAGCCAGGTGTTGGCCCCCGGGGCTGTGGCTCCCCTCCTGGCGGAGTTGCAGCCCGAGGCGATCGAGCTGCACACCCAACCTGGCCGGCTGCAGGCCTTTGGCGAGCGCCTCGATCAGCTGATGGCGAGCGGTATCCCGCTGCGGAGGCTGGCGGTGAGTGCGGGGGCCGAGGTTGGTGCCCAGGAGCTGTGGCAGCGCTTTGCCCTGATCCGGGCCAAGGGGCTGCTGCCGATCTGGCAGCTGGATGGTCGCCCCATGAGCGGGGATGTGGGTGACGGCATGGCCCACGCAGCCGTGCAGTTGTTGGCCCAGCTGGCGCCCCAGGCCCCCCCGGGACCCCTCCAGCTGGCCGGGGGCACCAACGCCAAGACGCTGGCCCATCTCGAGGCCCAGCCCCAACTGGCGCGGCTGGCGGCCGGGGTGGCCTTTGGTGGGGTCGCCCGCCGGCAGCTCCAGCCCTGGTTGCTTGCCGCCCAGCAGCGGGGCACCTCCCTCTTGGCCGATGGGGAGCTCTGGCCCCAAGCTCTGGTAGCGGTGCAACAGCTCGTGCGCCCCTGGCTAGAACGGACCTAATCCCTGTGGCGTCGTGCTGAGCCCCGATTCGTTCGCTTCCCTGGCCTTCTCCCCCCAGCCCATCCCCTCGCAGGCCACAGCTCCGCAGGCGCTAGTCCCGCAGGCCGTGGCCCCCCAGCGGATGACCGACGACCTCAATCGTTTGCTCGAGGTGTTGCCCGCCGAGGTTCAGCAGGCTCTCGCCACGCCCCAAGCCCGCGACCAGCTGCTTGAGGTGGTGCTGGATCTGGGTCGGGTGCCCGAGGCTCGCTATCCAGCCCGGGTGATGGCCTTGGGCGAAAACCCGGTTACGCGGGCCGATTTGGAGGCTGTGATCGACCAGCTCGGCAGCTTCGGCGGCGACAACCGGGCTGGCATTGAGCGCACGCTGCACCGCATCAGTGCCATTCGCAACCGCCTTGGGGCTGTGGTGGGGCTCACCTGCCGGGTCGGCAGGGCCGTGTTTGGCACCGTTGCCATGGTGCGAGACCTGCTCGATTCGAACCAGTCGTTGTTGTTGATGGGGCGGCCCGGGGTAGGGAAGACCACGGCGCTACGGGAGATTGCCCGGGTGCTGGCCGATGACTTGGGCAAGCGGGTGGTGGTGATTGACACCAGCAATGAAATTGCCGGCGATGGCGACATCCCCCACCCCGCCATTGGTCGGGCCAGGCGCATGCAGGTGGCCCGACCCGAGCTCCAGCACCAGGTGATGATCGAGGCGGTGGAGAACCACATGCCCGAGGTCATCGTGATCGATGAAATCGGCACCGAGCTCGAGGCCTTGGCGGCCCGCACGATTGCCGAGCGGGGCGTGATGCTCGTGGCCACGGCCCATGGCAACGAGCTGGCCAACCTGATCAAGAACCCCACGCTCGCTGATTTGGTGGGGGGCATTCAGTCGGTGACCCTGGGCGACGAGGAGGCGCGTCGCCGCCGCACCCAAAAAACCGTGCTGGAGCGGGCGGCTGATCCCACTTTCCCCTTGGCGGTGGAGATGCACACCCGTCACCGCTGGTTGGTGCATCGGGATGTGGCCCGCACGGTGGATTGGTTGCTGCGGGGCCAGACCGCCCGCCCTGAGATTCGGGAAGTGGGCCCCGATGGCCTGCTCACCCGCCAGGCCCCGTCTCCCCCAACCCTGGCCAGTCCCCAGCCCCGGGATCGCCCGGAACACCCACCCATGCCCCCTGGACGGGTTCATCCCGCTTCCTTGCTCCCGCTGGAGGACGACGCTGGCGACGGGGCAGGCCACGAGGTCGATGACGAGGTAGACCAGGAGCCAGGCCCAGGCCCTGGGCTGGTCGCCTCGCCAGGCCAGAGCCTGCGGGTCTATGGCTCAGGGATCAGCCGCAGCCAGCTGGAGCAGGTGGCCCGCTCTAGACAATTGCCGGTGGAGTTGGCCGGCAGCGTGGAGCTGGCGGATGTGGTCCTCGCCGTGCGGCAGCAGTTGGGGCGCGATCCCCACGTGCGGCGCCAGGCCCAGGAGCTCGGCATCCCGATCCTGGTGATCAAAAGCGCCGCCCTTCCCCAGGTGCAGCGGGGGCTGGAGCGGTTGTTGGCCAATCGCCAGGGCAGCCCGGTGGGGGAGCCTGAGGCGGCTGGTGCATCCCAGACCCACGGGGGCCAAGCAACAGGGTTGGACGATGCCCTGGCGGCGCTAGAGGAATGTCGACTGGCGGTAGAGCAGGTGGTTTTGCCCCAGGGCCATCCCGTGGAGCTCCTCCCCCGCACCGGGAGGGTGCGTCAGATGCAGGCTGAACTGGCCAGTCGCTACCGGCTGCGCACGGCGGTCTTTGGCCGGGGCCCGGCCCAGTATTTGCGCGTCTTCCCTGCCTGAATGTTGAGTGGATTGGGGCCTCGGTTGACGAAGGACCAGGCGCTATGGGTAACTAGCTAGGCACCGGTGAAGGCCGGTGTTGGCTGCTCCCAGAGGGCACC
>CAMDSS010000026.1 GCA_945907085.1 Cyanobium sp. NIES-981
CCATCCCATCAAGGGCCTGCGCCAGGAACCCAAGGCAAAGCTCGAGGACTACCTGGGTTGGCATCGCCAGAACCAGAAGCTGTGGTTTGTGGGCCTGCCCGTGTTGTGCGGCCGTCTCTCGGGAGAGCTCAAATCGGGGCTGCGGCACCTCGTGGACACTTACAAATTGGAAGTGCGGCTCACCCCAAACCAGGACCTGCTGCTCTGCAACATCGGAACGGCCCAACGGGCCACCATTCGCGAAGCCCTCGGCCGGTTGGGATTGGCAACGCCCGAAGCACCGTCCTTGCTCACCCGCCACGGGATCGCCTGTCCCGCCCTGCCCCTGTGTGGGCTTGCCGTGACCGAAGCCGAACGGATTTTCCCCGACGTGCTCGAGCGGCTCGAGAACCAATTCCAACAACTCGGCATCACCAAGCCGGTGCTGGTGAGGATGACGGGCTGCCCCAATGGTTGTGCCCGTCCCTACATGGCGGAGATTGGTTTGGTGGGAAGTGGGGTGGATCAATACCAGCTGTGGCTTGGGGGCACACCCGAACTCAGCCAGCTCGCCGAGACCTATCTCGAGAAGATGCCCTTGGCTGACCTTGAATCCACCCTCGAACCCTTACTGAAGGCCTGGCATGCAGCTGGGGGCAGGCGCAGCTTGGGTGACTTTGTGGCCAAGACCGGCCGCCCAGCCGTTGAGGCACTCCTGGCTCAATCAGGGGCCCGTCCGTAACAGGCTTGAGCAGCGCCCGTGCGCCAGGCCCAGAGTTGATCTCCCCAGCTGAAGTGCCACCACTCGTTGGGGTGCTGGGCAAAGCCAGCGGCTTGCATCGCCTGGCTAAGCGCCAGGCGGCGCCGATGCCATAGGGCCTCCTGGCCATCGGGGCGCTGCTGAGCCAGGGCGGCGTAGTGGAGCGGCTCGGATATCGGGCCGATGGCATCGATGGCGCCACCCATGGCCAGCTCCAGGCCCTCAGCGTCAGCCAAGGTGAGATCGACGGCCCCACCGGTGCTATGGGGCGGTGGAGAGTCGGCGCTCTCACTCGGAGGGGCCCAAAAACGGCCCACATCAGCGATGGCCTGCCGCCGCCCTGGGGAGTCCTGGCTTGGGTCCACCCCGCGCCTTTTGCATTCCTCCCGGATGGCATGGTTCACCATGAAGGCCTGGACGGCCACCGGGCGCCAGGCATCGAACACGGCGAAACGCCATGGGACTTGGTGCCTCTGCAGGGTGATCTGGGCCTGGAGCAGGCGATCCACGACCCCCTGGCGTAGGCGAAAGGGAGAGAGGCCCGCCCCATAGGGGGCACCCAGGGCCGCATAGGGGTGGGGCTCCATGCACTGAAGTTCAGCTGGCAACGGCACCAGCGCTTCATGGTTCTCTTGAATCGGGACGGAACTCCAAGGACGCATGGGCTAATTGAGGCGCGATGCCAGGTCCAATTGACGCCGCCGTTGGTCGGCAAGGGCTTCAGCCAGGCCCTGATGGAGCGCCAAATCGGGATCCTTGGCTGTGATCGATTGGGCCACCTGGCGCGCCTGCTCCAGTACCTCACCGTCGTCGGTCAGGCTGGCCAGCGCTAGATCGGGGAGCCCCGATTGGCGGGTGCCCAAGACCTGGCCTGGCCCCCGGAGCCGCAAATCCATTTCGGCAATTTCAAAGCCATCACCGGAGCGCACCAAGACCTCAAGCCGCTGTTTGGCCTGCACGTTGTTGCTGTCGTTGATGAGTAAGCAGTAGGAGGCCGCCGCCCCCCGACCGACCCGGCCCCGCAGTTGGTGGAGTTGGGCCAGGCCAAAACGCTCGGCATGGTCGATCACCATCACACTCGCCTCGGGCACATCCACACCCACCTCCACCACCGTGGTGCTCACAAGCACCTGGGTCGCACCATCGGCAAAGGCCCGAATGGCGGCCTGCTTGCTGGCGCTGTTGAGTTTGCCGTGGAGCAAGCCCACTTGCAGATCGGGGAAGACCTCCTCTTCAAGCTCCCGGTGCACCTCAATGGCCGAGCGCAAATCAAGCTTTTCGGATTCCTCCACCAAGGGCAGCACCACGTAGGCCCGTTGGCCGATGGCCACCTGGTCGCGGATCAGTTGGTAGGCCTTACTGCGTTGCCCCCCCTTGAGCAGGCTGGTTTGGATGGGTTGGCGCCCGGGCGGTAATTCATCGATTTGGCTGACGTCCAGGTCGCCATGGAGCGAAAGGGCGAGGGTACGGGGAATCGGGGTGGCGGTCATGGTCAGCAAATGGGGCTGGAGGCCCTTGGCAAGCAGGCGGTTGCGCTGACGCACCCCAAAGCGGTGTTGTTCATCGACCACCACCAACCCCAGTCGATCGAACTGGACCGGATCTTCCAGGAGGGCGTGGGTGCCGACCAAAAGTTGCAACTGACCGTTCACCAAATCCTGAAGCAACTCGCGCCGCCGCTGGGCAGGCGTTGAACCGGTGAGTAGGGCCGAGGTGATGTGCAGCTGGGGCAACCATTCGGCCAATTTGCGGTAGTGCTGCTCGGCCAAGACCTCCGTAGGCGCCATCAGAGCGCCCTGGCACCCCGCCTGAATGGCGGTGAGGAGGGAGGCAAGGGCCACCACGGTTTTGCCACTGCCCACATCCCCCTGCACCAGGCGGGCCATGGGTTGGGGCCGGGCCAGGTCGACACGGATTTCAGCGAGAACCCGTTGCTGGGCTCCGGTCAGGGGAAAGGGAAGCAGCTCGAGGAATTGCTGTACCAGGTCGTCGCGACCAGCCGTCAGCACCAGGGGCGGGGCCGGTCGTTGGCTCAGTTGGCGTCGGCGCTGCAACAGGCCGAGCTGTAACAACAGGAATTCATCGAACACCAGCCGATGGCGGCTCGCCTGCAGCTCCTGCTGATTGCTGGGTTGGTGGATCTGCAGCAGGGCCTGGGGCCGGGGAATGAGGTTCTCTCTATGGCGAAGCGCCTCGGGCAAGGGATCACCCCAGCGGTTCACCTCGGGCAGCACCGCGGCCAGGGCCTGGCGCAGCCGCTCGGATCCCAGGCCCTCCGTGAGCCCATACACCGGAATCAGGCGGCCAATGCTCTCGGAACGAACCTGGGCATGGGAATGGTCGAGCACCTCCATCAGGGGGTCCTGGAAGGCCGGGCCGTAGGGGGTTTCCTTCACCAGCCCGCTGACAGCCACGGTGGCGCCCGGTGGGAAGTGGGCCTGTTGCCCCTTCAGCCAGCCAGGCGTTGCAAAGCGCTTGCCCGCAAAAAACCGACTCACCCGGATCTTGCCGGTGATGTCGGCCAGGTGCAGTTCGAGAATCGAGAGGTTGGGATTGCGGGGGCTGGTGAAGGCGTTGCTGCGCCGGACCGTGGCCACGATCGTGGCGGTGCGCCCTGGTTCAAGCCCGCTGATGCGCACCAAATTGGCGTAGTCGAGGTAATCCCGGGGGTAGTAGTGCACCAGATCGCGCAGCACAAACAGCCCCAGCTGGGCCAATCGGGTAGCCGTTTTCGGGCCCACACCCTTGATATCTGAGAGCGGCGTATCCGGATCCCAATCGCCGGAGGAAGCCCCAGGGCCAGACCCAGCCGCAGCTCGAGGCCCATGGGCGGGGCTGGCCCCCACCTTGAGCCGGGGAGGGCCCACGGGGATGGTCGGTTGGTGGGCCTGGCGAAGCTGATGGAGCCGCTCGCGGCACTGGCGCACCAGGTTTTGGCGGCGGGCCAGGCTGAGCTCCCCATAGGACGCCAACCCCTTGGCCAGTTCCTCGAGCCCTTGCCTTTGGGGCTGGGTGATGCCAGCTAGCGGCTCGGCGAGGGTGCGGGCAACAAAGCCACTAAAGCGTTCCTGGCGTCCCTTGAGATCCCCAAACCCCCGCTCAGCCTCCAGCTGCAACGCCTGCTGCAGGGGCTTCAGCCAGGCCTGAAGGGCCTCTGGGGTCAGGCCGTTTTGGGTGCTGACATCGTGGGTTATGGAGTCTTGGGTGCTGCTTGCGCTGTGGTGATGTCCTGCAGCCACAGCTGTTCCGCCTCAAGCGACTGAAGCCGCCGCTCGAGGCGACGATAGTGCTGCGCCATTCTGCGCAACTCCTGGCGATGCTGCTGAAGCCGGGAGCGGCAGGTGCGCAATTTGGGTTGCTCCAGTTCCAAATCACTCAACCGCAACAGGACGGCACCGGCCTCCAACGCGGCGGGGCCATCGGGGGAACCAAAGGGCAAGGGCACCCTCAACACATTGGCCGGTGCCGATAGGGGCTCCAACTGACCTTTGAGGGCCGCGTCCAACAAACTCACAGGCAGCAGGCTGCGGCTCACCCCCTGGCGCAGCAACTCCACATTCAAGGCGTGGGAGAGATTGCGCAGGCGTTGGCCAAGGGCCCGCTCAAAGCCATCGAGCCAGAGCAGCAAGGCCACCGGGTCCCTGGGTAGGTGGGCTTGATCCCAGGGCGCTAAGGGCCTTGTTTCAGCCTCTCCATCGCCACTGGCCTCGTCCCCGTCGTCGCCGGCCTCATCCTCAAGTCCATCGCTGGTGTCATCACCAGGCCCAGCAGCGTCTAGGTCCCTGCCCTGTAGGGAAGACGAGAGGACCTCTCCGAAGGCGGCCACCATCGCTTCGACGGCTTGGAGGTGCTCCGCCTCATCCATGTCGGATGGAAGCTCTAAGCCTTCATCGTCCGCCTGGCTGGTGCCTTGGGATTCACGGTCCCCAAATGCGGATCCCCCATCCTCCATCGGCAAGAGCCCAGAGATGGAACGGGGTTCAAACAATTCCGGGGCCAGGGGCAAGGCCAGGCCGAGGTTGATCGAGCCCTCCGGGCTGGGGAGCGATGGGGCGTCCCCATCCCTGGAAGCCCTGGCCTCCAGGGCAGCGATCAGCCGCTCTTGGTTCGACCGTTTGGAGTTGAGACGCTTGCGCTCCAACTGGCCTGCCAAATGGGCCACCTGTTCCACCGTGAGGAGAGTGGTGGTGCGGCCCACCAAGCTGGCCATCCGTTGGTGCAGGTGTTGCCGTTGAGGGCTTGGAAGCTCTTGATAGCGACTGGGCTCCACCTGGGTAGCCAAATGGAAACAGGCTTGCTGAACGGCAGTCAACAAGCCCGAGCGGAGCACCTGCAAATACAGGGCTAAGTGGCGATAAAGATCTGGATTGGAAACGGCCAGCTGCCCCTGGTGATGGGCAAGCTGGCGTTTGACATCATCAAGTAGATCCACGCGAGCATCCGCAGCGCTGGAGCAAGACAGGCCCGATGGGCTTCAAGCTGCGCCGCCCATGGCAGCAACTTCAGCGGCGAAATCAGCCTTTTCCACTTCAATGCCTTCGCCCAGGGTGAAGCGGGTGAAACGGCGCACCTGGATGTTTTCCCCAGCCTTGCCAGCCACCAACTTGACCAGTTCAGCCACGGTCATCGAGCTGTCTTTGATGAAGGGCTGATCGAGGAGAGCCAACTCCTTGAGACGCTTACCAATCCGACCTTCCACGATCTTTTCTTTCATCTGATCAGGCTTACCAGCAAGGTCGTCCCGACCCATTTCAATCTGCTTTTCGCGATCGGCGACTTCGGCAGGAATCTCATCGACGGAGACGTACTCGACACTGGGACACGCAGCGATCTGCATGGCCACGTTGCGCAGGAGCTCCTGGAACGCCTCACCGCGGGCAACGAAATCGGTTTCGCAGTTGACTTCAACCAGCACGCCAACGCGGGCGCCAGTGTGGATGTAGCTACCGATCGAGCCTTCTGCAGCGATGCGTCCAGACTTCTTCTCGGCGGTGGCAATACCCTTCTGGCGCAACCATTCCGTGGCCTTATTGGTATCACCGCCGCTCTCAGTCAGGGCTTTTTTGCAATCCATCATTCCTGCGCCGGTCATATCACGCAGTTCCTTGACAAGCTTTGCGGAAATTTCAGCCATGGTCTTAGGGAGGGGTTAAAAACGAAGAAATCCCATGCTGGCCAAGGAAGGCATTATCAGCATCAGGGACATGGGGAAGTGGCTAGGCCAAAGCGCTGGTGAGGCCGAAGAATCCCCCTGGAGGGGTTCTTCGGCACTCTGACCGAATGGAGTGCTGATCAGGCGTCGTCTTCGCGACCTTGGTCGTTGGCGCCATGGCGACCTTCGTTGATCGCGTCGGCCAGACGGCCCAGCACCAATTGCACCGAGCGCACGGCGTCGTCGTTACAGGGGATGGGAACGTCGCAGAGGTCGGGGTCGCAGTTGGTGTCGAGCATGGACACCAAGGGGATATCGAGCTTGCGCGCTTCGAGCACGGCGTTCGTTTCGCGGCGCTGGTCGACCAGAACGACCACGTCGGGCAGGCGACGCATGGTCTTGAGACCACCCAGATACTTCTGGAGGCGATCCAGCTCCCGGCGCAGAACCGCAGCTTCCTTCTTGGGACGCATGGCGATGGCACCAGAGCTTTCCATGCGCTCCAGGTCCTTGAGCCGGTCGATCCGGGCACGCATGGTGGTCCAGTTGGTGAGCATCCCGCCCAACCAACGCTGGTTCACATAGGCAGCACCACAACGGGTGGCTTCCTGGGCAATCACCTCAGAAGCTTGCTTTTTGGTGCCCACAAAGAGGAAACGCTTGCCGCTGCGGGCTGCACTGCGCGTCCACTTGTAAGCGTTGTTCATGCAGACCGCGGTCTGCACCAAATCGATGATGTGGACACCGTTGCGTGCGCAATAGATGTAGCGCGACATCTTCGGGTTCCAACGGCGGGTTTGGTGCCCAAAGTGGGCGCCCGCCTCCATCATTTCCGCGAGGGTTACAACAGCCATTTGTTTTTAGGGTTTCGGGTTTGCCTCCACCTGCCAGGGACTGAATGGGCCGAAGGACCAATCAAGTCACCCGAAACACGCAGGTGTGCGGTGTGTAGGGACCTTGTCAAATTACCAAACCGCGGATCTGGCCTCTTGGTAGAGGGCCCGCACTCCGATGCGGTTGAGGGGCAAGCGCAGCAGCTCCATCGCCCAGGAGCTGTGGCCGCGGCGAATCAACCAGGCCAACACCGGCTTGAGACTGCGTTCATTGAGCAGGCCCCCCAGAGTGAGCAGTTCCCAAAGCAGCCAATGGAGCCTGGTGTACTGGACGATGAAGCGCACCCGCCGGGTGGGGTGCTTGCGAAAAAACACCAGGCCCATTTTGGCCCGCTCCTGCTCAACCCGAATCAAGGCCGGGATCTGGTCGAGGCTGAGAGCCGGGTGCCAGTGGTACCCAACGGCTTCAGGGCAACGCACGAGCTCAACTCCCTGGAGCCGAAGGCGCTCGCCGAGTTCCAGATCTTCCCAGCCGTAGAGATGGAAACGGGTGTCAAACAGACCCGCCCCTTCGAGTAGGGCCCGGTCGATCGCCACATTGCCGGTGGCGAAGTAGGCCCAGGAGAGGTCGCGGAGCTTGTGGGGTTCGCTGGTGGGGTCAGAGAAATTGGCCGTATTGATCACCGCCCCGTAGGTGAAGCAACGGCGATGGCCTGCCCGCTGCCAGTAGCACTCCAGCGCCTTGCCATGGCAGCTCAAGAAGGTGGGGGTCACCACCAGGTCGCTGTCGATGAACACGATCACCTCACCCCGGGCGTTCGCCACGCCGCGGTTGCGCCCCTGGGCCGGGCCGCCATGGCTTTGCTGAATCAACCTCACATGGGGCAGCTCGGCGGCCTGGGCCGTCAGCCAGGCCACGGTCTCATCGGTGGAGCCGTCGTCGACGAGCACCACTTCAAAACCCGTGACCGGAGCTTCGAGGCGCTGGGCTTCGAGGGCCCGCAGACACGTCTGCAGGATGGGCAGCCGGTTGTAGGTGGGGATAACAACGCTGATGAACATGGCTGTTGCGAATCAGACGGTGCAAGGGCAGGCCGCTAGGCCAGAAAAAAGGGGATCCCAAGGGATCCCCAATGCGGTACGAAACCAGTGCAGTGATGCAAAGGTCTGATCAATCGGCAGCGCCGCCGTTGTTGGCCGTACCGGTGACACCATTGCCGGCACCTTCACCACGGCCGTCGTTGCGGAGCTTGCGCTTCTTAAACTTGCGGGCATAGGCGCGGTTGCGCTCTTGCTTTTCCTTCTTGAGATTTCTGCGCTTAGCCATGCGAGCGGCGTTAAGGGGAAGATGCGAACAACCACCCTAACCAACGGCGTACTAGCCGGTGCAGGGGGAACCTTTTAAAGGGGCTTGGCGAAGAGGTGGCCGTCTTCCATTTGCAGGAGGCGGTCGGCGATATCCAGGATGCGGGGATCGTGGGTCACCATCAAGACGCCACAGCCCTGCTGGCGGGCCAAATCCTTGAGTAAATCCACCACCTCGCGGCCGCTCTGACTATCCAGGGCAGCCGTTGGCTCATCGGCCAAAAGCAGTTGGGGCTTGGCGGCCAAGGCGCGGGCGATGGCGACACGCTGCTTCTGGCCCCCGGATAAATCGTGGGGCAAGTGGCCCAAATGATCACCCAAGCCCACAGCCCTCAGCCACTCCCTGGCCTGATCCCTGCGGGCTCGATAGCTGAGCCCTGGCAGGAGATCCGAACCCATTTGCACGTTTTGCTCCGCCGTCAGACAGCGCAACAGGTTGTGGCCTTGAAAAATCATGCCGATGCTGCGGCGCAACTGCTGGCGGGCACCGCGTTGGGCCCCATGCAGTTGTTGGCCCAACACGTGAACGGAGCCCTGCTGCACCTGGCGCAGGGCACCAACCAAGGTGAGAAAGGTTGTTTTGCCGCACCCTGACGGGCCCGTGAGCAAGACGACCTCCCCGGCCGCAACCCTGCATTCGATGCCCTGAAGCACCTGACGGCGGTTGGTGCCCGAACCGAACCAGTGCTGCAAGCCCTGCACCTCAATGGCCATGGGAGGGGAGGCGTTCAAAAGATTTCGGCCGGATCCGCATCCGCCAAGCGACGCATGGCTAGGGAAGCCGAACCCATGCACATCAGCAAAATCATGGTGAATACCGTCACGGCCCGGGTTGTGTCCATGGCAACGGGCAGCTGGGTTGCACCGCGCACCAACGCATACAGACCCTGGCCGGCCGCATAGGCGGGAAGGTAACCAAACGCCGCCAACAGCAATCCCTCCCGGGCCACAACCCCCAACAAAGTTAAAAGGGGATAGCCCATGGCCATCAAGGTGGCGTATTCCGGCAGGTGATCACTCACATCGGAATAGAGAACCTGGTAAACGATGACACAACCAACCACGAACCCCATCCCTGCTCCCAGGGTAAAGATGAAGCCAATGGAGGTGCTTGTTCGCCAGTAATTTTGTTCAAAATCAATGAATCCCTGCTTTGTCAATACGGTGACATCGTCCGGGAGGCTTGTCTTTAATCGGGAGATCACAGCCGCGGGATCAGATCCGGGCTTCAGTCGAATCAATCCCACTTCAATACTTCCTGGGGGAGTATTGGGCATCAGGCCAAGAAAAGTCTCACTACTGGTCAGCAAATTGCCATCGGCCCCAAAGGATGTGCCAAGACTGACCAGGCCAGCCACCCGCACCCGCATGCCGGAAATCTCACTTTCCACGGTGCGGCCAGCCTTAAACCATTCGGCAACGGGGCCAAATTCCGCTCGCGACTGCTGATCAAACAGAACTCGGCCCCGTTGGTTGAGAACCGTGGCCTTACTCGCCAGGCTGGGGTCGGTAAACAAAGGGTCGGTGGGCTCAAAGCCCAGGGCCAAAATGGAACGGGTGGAAAGATTTTTGGGATTACGCCAGAGCAGTAAATTCCAATGGACAGGGGTAATTCCCGCCACCTGGGGATCTGCCATGGCTTGTACCAGCCTGCGGCGGGGGAAGCCGGCCATGCTCACCGAACTACTGGAGCGCGGGCTAATCAGAACCAGATCGGTATCGAAGAGCCGGTGAATCGTGACGCTGGCATCAAACAGGCCATCCCGAAATCCCAATTGCATAAACATCAAGATTCCAGCGAAGCTGATGCCAGCAAGGGCCACCGCCAGACGCACAGGCTGCCTGGTGAGCAACAACCAGGCCAGGGGAATACCCCGGCCGCCCCAAAGGGAGCGGAGGACCCTAAGCAAAGGCTGCAAGGGGCTCAAGGCAGGAATCGGATGATCACCTTGAGTCCGGCCAACTGGCGCACCCTGGCCAAATCAGAGGGATCCAGGGCCAATCGCACCTCCACCACGCGGGCATCCGCGTCGCCCGTGGGGTTGGTGGAAACCACCTGCCGCTGGCGGACCTGGGGAGTGATCCGCACAACGCGAGCTTTTAGGGTCGTCGTCAAGCCCCCATTTTCACTAATCAAGGTTGCTGGCTGACCAACACGAACACGGCTGATATCGCTCTCATAGACCTCTGCAACGGCTTCCATCTGGTCGGTATTACCGAGCTCCAAGATTCCGGACTCCCCAGGTCGCTCCCCCGGTCGGGCCAGAATCCGTAGGACAGTGGCATCAATCGGTGCGCGCAATTCGCTTTGCACCAGGTCGGATTGGACCTTGCGAAGTTGAACCCGGGCCTGGGCCAAGTCCCCCCGCAAGTTGATTAACTTGATTTCCCGGTTGTCCAGGTCCGCCGAGGGGGTGGCGCCACTTTTGGCTAGGCGCCGATAACGGCGGGTATCCCGCTCGAGCAGTTGCAGCTCGAGGAGCGTGTTGGAAATCTTGGTTTGAGCCAGGGCCTTGTCAGCCAGGAGGCCAGGTCTGCTGTCAAAGCTGGCCAGTAGATCGCCCCGGCGCACCCGATCTCCCTCCTGCACCAAAAGGGCGGCAATCCTGGGGCTACCCCCCAGGCCTGACATGGGGGCCGCGAGCTTGCGCACATCCCCCGCCGGTTCGAGTCGTCCAAGGGCTGACACCGCTTCCGGCAGTTGCTGGACCGGGGCCTTGGCGATGGGGCGAGGCGCCGGTGATGGCTTTAACAGGGAAGCAAAGCCAATCACCAGGGCCAAACCACCAACGGCCAGCCACCAAGGACGCTTCATCAACCAGCTCCCAAGGCCAAGGGCTGGGGATCGTCGAACAGGAGTTCCTCGATGTAGCGATCCGCCCACTCCGGATTGAAGGCCTTCTCCAGCACCCGGCGAGTCTTGTCGTTTTGTTTCTGTTGCTTGCAATAGCGGAGCTGACCCTGCCATCGATTCACCGTAGCCGGATGGTCGAGGGGTTGGGGCTCGGTGGCCTTGATGGCGTCAGCCAAGACGTGCAGCACCTCGGCCACCTCGTCGATAAACCAGCCCTCTTCCTCCCCATTGGCTGGGCGCACAAATCGCACGTAGGGGGAGAAAATCTCTCCCCAGGGCGGCAGCTCCCTGGGTTGGCTGTAGGGCCTTGGGCTGCGAGCGGCCAAACCGCTCGCGATGGCCTCAGGCAGGGAACCGGAAACGGGGGAGAGATCGACAATCGCCGCCGAAACCCCCGCTGGGCCGGCCACGATGTCGGCGCCGAAAACGGGTAGATCAAAGCGGGGATCGGGGAACAGCACGCAGTGCAGGATTTGAAGACCAGCCCCAAGCCGGGCCGTCTCCAGGTGCAACTTGCGCAGCCCGCGGCACTGGCGCAGTTCATTGCGGATGAACAGGGCCTCCCCATCGAGACTGCCCCTGATGGCCTCCAGGTCGGCGGCGATCTCCAGGGGGGCCAGGTCGGGCAACACCTGCCAGCTGGAGCGAATCCGATCCGCCAACGCATCGACCAGGGGGTGGAGCCCGCCGCTTGCAGGGGTGGCGCTCGAGGAAGGGATTGTGCTCACAAAAGGCCCAGCAGCCAGCAGAATGCAGATCTTGCCATGGTTCTCCGCCTTGCCCCTGGCCCCTCCGTTGCCCCTGTTGCCAGGCCTCAGCAACCCCGAACAACGCCAGCTGGCCAATGGGGCCCAGGTGATGGTCCTGGGCATGGAGGCCTCCCCCCTGGTCTGCATCGATTTTTGGTGCCGCGCCGGCAGCGTCTTTGAGGGCCCCGGGGAAAGTGGCCTGGCCCACTTCCTTGAGCACATGGTGTTCAAGGGGAGCCGCAACCTGGCCGCCGGTGAATTTGATCGGCGCATTGAGGCCCTAGGGGGCCAAAGCAACGCAGCCACAGGCTTTGACGACGTCCACTACCACGTTCTGATTCCACCGGCTGCGGCATCCGAAGCGTTGCAGCTCCTGCTCGAGCTCGTGCTTGAGCCCCAACTCGACGGCGATGCCTTCGCCATGGAGCGGCAAGTGGTGCTTGAGGAATTGGCCCAAAGCGAAGACCAGCCCGATGAAATGGCCTTCCAGCAACTCCTCAAACTGGGTTGCGGAGACCATCCCTACGGCCAACCAATCCTGGGTCAAAAGGAGGCCTTACTGGCCCATCGGCCAAGCGCCATGGCCCAGTTTCACCAACGGCTCTATGGCGCCAACCGCTGCGTGCTGGCCCTGGGCGGCCAATTGGCCGGTTGGGACCTCGACGCCGAGCTTGGGTGCAGTGCCCTCGCCCGGCTTAGAGCCGTGGACGAACCCGGCCCCCGCTCCCTGCTGCAGGTTCATCCCGGCGAGCACCGCCTTGCCATTCCCCGGCTGGAATCCGCCCGCCTCTTGATGCTCTGGCAACAGCCCCGCGCCGCCGATGTGATCGGAGTGATGGGCGCTGATGTGATGACCACCGTGATGGCCGAAGGTCGGCGCAGCAGGCTCGTCAACCGCTTGCGCGAACAGCTGCGACTGGTCGAAAGCATTGACCTCGACGTTCACGCCATGGAATGGGGCAGCTTCGCCCTGCTCGAAGCGGTCTGTGAGACCGACGACCTACCCCAGGTGCGCCAGGTGATTGGCCAGGTTTGGCAGGAGCTGATGGAGGAGCCCATCTCTGAACCCGAATGGCTGCGGGCCCAGCGGCTCGTGGCCAACGGCTACCGCTTTGGCCTGGAGGCGGCGGGTGGAATCGCCGGCTTGATCGGTAGCAATGGGCTCTGGAGCCGGCCCCAATCCTTGGCAGCCCCCTTGGAATGGCTCCAACACTGGACCCCGGCAGCGCTGCATCGGCAAGCCCTACCCCTGCTCAACCCCGCCAAAGCCTTTGTGCTCGAGGCGGTGCCCACATGACCCCCTGGGAGCAAACAATCCTGCCCGGCGGCCTGCCGCTGATCTGGCAGCAACGGCCTGGCCCCGACGTTGTCGCAGCCCGCCTCTGGATTCGTGGCGGCAGCAGCCAAGACCCCCGGGGCCAGCGGGGCGCGCACCAACTGCTAGCCGGTTTGATGACCCGGGGCTGCGGCGAACTGGATGCCGATGGTCTGGCTGATTTGGTGGAGGGCCGGGGAGCCGTCCTGCGCTCGGAGGCCTCAGAAGACAGCTTGGTGGTGAGCCTGAAGTGCGCCGCAGCTGATGCTTCAACCCTGCTGCCCTTGCTGTTGACGATGGTGCGCGAGCCCCATCTCAAGCCTGAGCAACTGGACTTAGAGCGCCAGCTGAATCTGCAAAGTCTGCAGAGACAGCGGGAGGATCCGTTCCAGCTGGCCCACGACCTCCTGCGGGAGCAGCTCTACGGCCAAGGCCCCTATGGCCACGATCCCCTGGGGGTCGAAGCGGAGTTGGCCACCCTGGATCGCAACGCGCTTCAACCGCTCCTTGCTGGCCTAGGGGCATCGGGCGCCTTGCTCGTGCTCACCGGCGCGGTGGACCCTGGGCTCACCCAGCAGCTGGGCGCCACCCTGACCCCCGCCCCCTGGAGCACCAGGGCCCCGGAACCTGTCCTATCAGCGCAACCAACACCGGCGGAAGCAACCCCAGGCCAGGGCCAAGGTGGCTTTGGCCCGTTGGAGCAGGACACCGAACAGCTGGTGGTGATGCTCGGCAGCGCCACCGTGCCCCTGGGCCACCCGGATGCCCTGGCCCTCCGGGTGCTCCAGGCCCATCTCGGCATGGGCATGTCGAGTCGGTTGTTTGTGGTGATGCGCGAGGAGCGCGGGTTGGCCTACGACGTGGGCGTCCACATGCCCGCCCGCATGGGGGCCACACCATTCATCTGGCATCTCTCGAGTTCTGCCGATCGGGCCAGGGAAGCTTGCGACTGCCTGCTTGAGGAATGGCAGCGGATGGTGGAAACGCCCCTGGATCAAGCGGCGTTGGCGTTGGCCAAAGCCAAATACATCGGCCAGGACGCCATGGGGCGCCAAACCTGCGGCCAAATTGCGGATCGCCAGGCCCTGGTGCTCGGCCATGGCCTGGGTGCGAACTACATCGAAGCCACCCTGGCCTTGGCCCACCAATTAACCTCTGCCGACCTGGT
>CAMDSS010000027.1 GCA_945907085.1 Cyanobium sp. NIES-981
GCCGCTGCTGTGGTTGGCGGTGTTGGGCGGCCGCACGGCCACAAGCCTGATCGAAGTGCACGACGTGCGCTTTGTGGCCGGAACCAGCATCGATGACACCATCCCCGAGCTGCGGCGCCAATGGTTCGGGAGGCGCGAGGGCCTGCATCTGGATGCCTACATGGCGGTGCGGGCCGTGGATGGCTGGGGGGTGAGCCTGGGGCACGAGCCTGCCGCGCCCCGGCCCGAGCGGCTGTGGTTCGTGAACCTGGGCGCCTACCGCCCCGATTCCCTGGCCGAACTGCACCACTTCGGCTTGGTGGTGGCCAGCTCTCCCCAGGCCGCCAAGGCCACCGCAAAAGCCGCCGCCAAGCGCCAGTGGCTGCGGGGAGCGCTGCAGCAGCACAAGGACGATCTCTGCGCCGTGGACGATTGCCTGGCGATTGAGCAGTTGGAGCTGCTCGGTGGTGGGCGCTGGCATGTGCAGCTCACGCCCCACCCCGAGGGCTCCAGCCAGCCCCAGGTGCCGGATTGGTTCGGTTACCGGCGCATCGATCGAGGATGAAGCCCGCAGCTGAGGGGCGGTTAGCGGGGATGATCGGTTCAGGCACGATTGCGGCGCGCGGCGCCCTTCCCCATGAACATCGACGGCAAGGCTTGGCGCACCATTTGGCTGGAGGAGGGTGGCCGCTCGATCGGTGTGATCGACCAGACCCAGCTGCCCCATCACTTCACCACCCGCAGCATCGCCAGCCTGGATGGGGCGGCCGAGGCGATCAGCACCATGGTGGTGCGCGGGGCCCCGTTGATCGGGGTGACCGGTGCCTACGGGTTGATGCTGGCCCTGCAGGCCGATCCCTCGGATGGGTCCCTGGCCGCAGCGTTTGAGCAGCTCAATGCCACCCGCCCCACGGCGGTCAACCTGCGCTGGGCCCTGGAGCGCGTGCGCGCCAAGGTGGCCGGGCTGCAGCCGGCTGAGCGGGCCGAGGCCGCCAAGGCCGAGGCGGGGGCCATCGCTGAAGAAGACGTCGCCATGGGCGCGTCCATAGGCGAGCACGGCCTGCAGGTCTTTCAGCAGTTGGCAGCGGCCCGCCCAGCCGAGCGCCAAGGCCAACCCTTCAACGTGCTCACCCACTGCAACGCCGGTTGGCTGGCCACCGTGGATTGGGGTACGGCCCTCGCTCCGATTTACAAGGCCCACCGGGCCGGCCTCCCCATCCACGTGTGGGTGGATGAAACCCGCCCCCGCAACCAGGGGGCCAGCCTGACGGCCTTTGAGTTGGGCCGCGAAGGGGTGCCCCATACGGTGATCGTCGACAACGCCGGCGGCCATTTGATGCAACACGGCCAAGTGGATGCGGTGATCGTGGGCACCGATCGCACCACCCGCACCGGCGATGTGTGCAACAAGATCGGCACCTACCTCAAGGCCCTCGCCGCCCACGACAACGGCGTGCCCTTTTATGTGGCCCTGCCGGCTTCCACCATCGATTGGACCATCGGCGATGGGGTGGCCGAAATCCCGATCGAGGCCCGCTCCGCCCAGGAGGTCACCCATATCCAGGGGCTGATCAGCTCAGGTTCGGCCGCGGGTCAACTGGCCAGCGTGCAACTCACCCCTGATGGCAGCGCTGGTTTTAATCCGGCCTTTGATGTCACGCCGGCCCGCTTGGTGTCAGCCCTGATCACCGAGCGTGGCGTGGCGGCGGCCAGTGAAGAGGGCCTCAAGGGGTTGTACGGCAATGCTTGAACTTGAGCTGCGGCAGCAGATGGTGGCGGTAGCCCGCCGCATGAACGCCTCCGGCATCAACCAGGGCACGTCTGGCAATCTCTCGGCCCGCCTCGCGGATGGATTGCTGATTACCCCCAGCTCCATGCCCTACGAGCTCATGGAGCCCGAAGACCTGGTGGTGATGGATTTCGAGGGTCACCACCAAGGCTCACGCAAGCCCTCATCGGAATGGCACCTCCATGCCGACATCCTGCGGAGCCGCCCAGAGATTGGGGCGGTGGTGCATTGCCACTCGATCCATGCCACGGCCCTGGCCTGCCACGGACGATCAATCCCCAGCTTTCACTACATGGTGGCCATGGCCGGCAACGACACGATTCGGTGCGCCCCCTATTCCACCTTTGGAACCCAGGCCCTCTCCCGCGATGCGGTTCTGGCCCTCGAAGGCAGGCTGGCTTGCCTGCTTGCCCAGCACGGCCAGGTCAGCCTCGGGGCGACCTTGGACCAGGCCCTGCGGCTGGCGATTGAGGTGGAAACCCTGGCCCATATGTATCTCCAGGCCTTGGTTCTTGGTGAGCCGCCGCTGCTGGCGGCCGAAGAGATGGCCCGGGTGATTGCCCTGATGGGCGCCATGCACTACGGCCGATCCCCTACGGCCTAATGGCCCCTTTGGGAGCCGTGGGTAGTCGCGCCAGCAGGAGCCCGCCTCCGGCCAGCAGCAGGGTGATGGCCAGGCAGAGGACTGCCCAGGTTTGGAGTCCCCAGGTCATCACGGCCAGGGGAGCTAACACCGTGACGACACCACCGGCGAGGACCGGCTGCAGCACCAATTGCTTGATGGAGAAGGGGGCGAGGGTGGCGCTCTTGGCTTCCGGGTCGGCCAGCCCCAACAGCAGTAGGCCGGTGGCTGCCACGCCGGTGGCCTGGCCAAATTCGGTGATGCCCCGCTCAAACCAGGGGGCCGGCAGCATCGGTTTGGAGAGCACCAGCAACCCGAACAAATTCCAGCCCAGGCCCGCCCCGGCCAGGATGGTGAGGGGCAGCCAGTCGTGGAGCAACAGGGGCAGGTTGAGGCCAGCCATGGCTGCGGTGATCAACACATCGGTGGCCAGGCCGGCGGTTTTTGATTGGAGTTGAGCGGTGGCCAGGCCGGTTTGGCCCGTGCGCTCCAGCAGCAGTTGCACGAGTAGGGATCCCACCAGGGCGAGGGGAAACAGGGGCATGGTCTGCACCACCTGCTCCATCCCATCGCTAATGCGGGGCGCCACCGCCAACAGCACCTGCTGCATGCCGAGGGCAACCACCACCGCTACGCCACAGCAGCCGAGGTTGGTGGCCAGGCTTTGGGCCCCTTCCCACCAAGGGCCACGGCTGGTTGAAGGTGGGGTGGCAGCGTCATTGCCGCCAGCTGCGGAGCCAATCCATTGGAACTGGCGGGCCAGGATCACCAGCACGGATCCAAGCACCACGGAGCTCACCAGGCCCACCGTGGCCATGGCCAGGCCGAGATCCCGGCCGCCAGTAAATCCGAAGCTGGCGTAGATCGGCCCCATCACCGCAGCTGATCCGTGGCCGCCCTCGAAGCCCACTTCGATCAGGCAAGCCATCAGGGGGTGCACCCCCAGCCACGGGATCAGGATTCCCAGCACCACCAGGGCGCCCACCAGGTATTGGCCAAAGCCGAGGGTGAGGCCGAGCAGCAGTTGGGCGCTGGCTGGTCGCCACAACTCCCCGGCGCTGGGAAGGGGTTTGCCCAGCAGCATGGTGGAGAACACCAGGGTCATCAGCACCGCCGGCAGGTTGACCCAACGGTCGGTGAGGCCCATGGGCAACACATGGGCCACGCCAAAGGGGCCAATCAGCAGGCCGATCAGGCCGGACACCAGGGCCGCAGGCAGCCCAATCCGTTGCAGGCCGGTGGCCGCGCCCAGACCACGGCCCAGAACCACCAAGCCACCCAAAGCGGCAATGCTGAGGGCTAGGGCAACGGCAGTGGGGCCCATTTAGGTGGCCTGCTGCAGGCCGAAGTGTTTTGCAAAAAACGCCTCGGTGGACTCCAGCACCTGGATTTGGGTGTCGCTGCTCTTAAAGCCATGGCCCTCGCCGGGGAACAGGTGAACCTCCACGGGAATGGCTTGGCTGCGCAGGGCCTCGGCCATGGCTTCGGTTTGGGCTGGGGGCACCACCTTGTCGTCTAGGCCTTGAAAAAAGATCACCGGGCAGCGAATCTTCTCGGCGTGCTGCAGGGGGGATCGGGCCGCGTAGGTGGCTTGGTCGGCCGGCCAGGGGCCGATCAAACCATCGAGATAGCGGGCTTCAAAGCGATGGGTCTCGCGGGCCAACGCGCCCAAATCAGCAACGCCGTACCGACTGGCCCCGGCGCGAAAGACATCGGTGAAGCACAGGGCAGCCAGGGCGGTGAAGCCCCCCGCGCTGCCGCCTTCGATGGCGATGCGGGTGGCTGCGGCCCATCCCTGGTCCACCACGGCCTGGGCCGCAGCCGCACAGTCGGCCACATCGACAACCCCCCATTGGCCATCGAGGCGCTCGCGGTAGGCGCGGCCAAAGCCGGTGGAGCCGCCGTAATTCACATCGACCACACCCCAGCCGCGGCTGGTCCAAAACTGAATGCCCAGGTTCAGGCCGGTGCGGGCCATGCCCGTGGGGCCGCTGTGGCCCTTCACCAGCAACGGGGCCTCGGGGTTGCCGCCGTTGCAAGGGGGGTAGTACCAGGCCTGGGTGGGCCGCTCGCCATGGCCCGGAAACCACAGTTGCTGGGGTTGGCTGATGGCTGCTGGATCCAAGGGGCTTGGGGCGGCTGGCGTGTGCTGCCAGAGGCCGCTGGCGATCTCCAGCTCCAAGAGGCCTGACGGGGTGGTGGGATTGCTGGCCACGCAGACCAGGCGGCCTGCCTCGGCAGAGAGCCCGGCCAGGTCGGTGAAGGGTTGCCCAATGGGTTGCCAGTGGGGCGGACCTTCTGTTGCTACCAGACCCAGTTGCCACTGCCCTTGGCTGCAGGCGGCGGCGACCAGCTGCTCCCCATCCCAGGCGGTGGTGCGCATGCCGTACACCCATTGGGGCATGGCGAATTCGGCGGCCATCTCTAGGAGCGTTTGGCCTTGGCCGGAGTTGGGGTCAAAGCGCTGCAGGTTCCACCAGCCGCTGGCATCGCTGGCCACCACCAAGGCCGGCTTCCCTGTCTTGGTGGTGATCCAGAGGGGCTGAAACACCGATAGGGCCTGGGCTGGGCTTGATCCAGCGATCGGCTTGGCCTGCTCCAGGGCCCCGGATGGGCCAACGCGGGCCAGCCACAGCTGGCTGCGTTCCCAGGGCATGCACGGTTGCTGCCATTCCACCCAGGCCAGCCAGTGGCCATCGGGGCTCAAGCTGGCGTAGCCGCAGAAATCCACCGGTTCATGCAGGGCGATCGGTTCGCCCCCAGCCAGGGGTATGGCCACCAGGTGGTCGCGGCCATGGGCTTCCATCACGCCCACCCAGCGCCGACGGACTGGATCGATCAGTCCGTCGGCGAAGGCCCTCTCCCCTGGCTCCACTAGGCGCCTGGGCGGGGCCCCTGGGGCGCCGGATGGGTCGATGGGCAGGTGGTACAGGCACCGGTCGCCGTCGTGAACCAGCACCAGCTCGCCTCCTGCCACCGCAAAGACGCCTCCGCCGTATTCGTGGACGCGGCTCCGCAGGTTCCAGTTGCCTGGGGTGAGCTCGAGGGGTTGGGGGTTGGGGTCGCAGCTCCGCGATGGCGCTGGCTTCACCAGCAAGGTGGTGCGCCCCTTTTCGTGGGGCCGCTGCTCCAGCCAAAACAACCGGCCCCCTTCCAGCAACGGCTCTTTGACGGCGGGGGTGCGACCCACCACGCTGGCTGCGGCCAGGGGCTGATGGGGTTGGGGCTGACGTGCTGCGGCGCTCAAGCGTTCTCCAAGACAGGCCGCCTTAGAGTGGGACCCATTCTTTTCAATACCAGCTTGGCGCGCAGCTTCGCCCAATTGGCTCGCAATGCGGAGCAATCCAGCCGGAGTGTTCAGGTGCCGAAGGTGGCGCTTGAGGTTTCCCCGATGGAGATCCATACCTTGGGGAATCGGGTGCTGCGCCAGTCCGCCAAGCGCATCAGCAAGGTGGATGAATCGGTGCGGGATTTGGCGCGCGACATGCTGCGCAGCATGTACACGGCCCATGGCATTGGTTTGGCGGCTCCCCAAGTGGGCGTGCACAAGCAGCTCTTGGTGATTGATCTCGATCCCGAAAATGCCGCCACCCCACCGATGGTGTTGGTGAATCCTGAGATCAGTTCCTTCGGGGCTGGCATCGAGACCTACGAAGAAGGCTGCCTCAGCATCCCGGGGGTTTACCTCAATGTTGTGCGGCCATCGGTGGTTGAGGTCACCTATCGCTGCGAGATGGGTCGCCCCCAGCGGGTCAAGGCCGATGGGCTGCTGGCCCGGTGCATCCAGCACGAAATGGACCATCTCAATGGCGTGTTGTTCGTGGATCGGGTCACCGATGAGCTCAGCCTCCATGAGGGGCTCAAGGAGAAGGGCTTCAACAGGGCCGACGTTCAAACCATTCGCTGAGATTGCGCCATGCCCATGAAACCTCTGGCCGGCCTGATGCTTGGTTTGGCCTGCGTACTGGGGATTGCGGCGACGGGCTCCGTGTTCGAGCTCGCCTATGGCGACCCCGATTTGGGCCTGGCCACCACCAGGGTGATCTTGGGCTTGAGCTTGCCCGGCACCTTGGCTGCGCTGGTGCTGGCCATTCGCATCAACAAGCCCATTTAGCTCGCGAATTCGATCCCTCCCCCCCCCTGGCCTGACCCGGTTGGGGTGCATACGATTGGAGTCTCCCTGGTTTGAGCCGCGATGCGCCTGTCAGAACTACCGCGTGCCCTTGTCCTGGCCCTGCAGCCCGCTGTTCTCCTGACCGCGACTGGGTTGGTTGCGGCCTTGGGTGGTGTTGGCCTGGTGCAATCGGCCAGGGCAGGAGCCCTGTTCTCCGCGGCGGACGTGCCCCAGGAGCGCTTTGTGCTCGTGTCGGCCCCCATTGGTGATGGCACCAAAGGGCAACTGAACATCTATGAGCAACTCAATGGCAAGCGCCCCTGCTTTGCCATGAGTGGTTCCCAGCCAGCCAAGGTGGAGCCGATGTTGGCCACCTTCGATTTCACGGGAATCTGCAACCGCTTCATTGATGCCAATGGCTACTCCCTGCGGATCGGTGACAACGATTTGGCCACCAGCTACCGCCTTTCGGTGATCCGCAAGGACAACGACAACCTGCTGATGGCCTTGCCCACCAAAGCTGGCGCCGGTCCTGAGATGGTGGTGGCCCGCACCCAGGGTCCTGGTACGGGCTTTACCCAGCTGGTGTTTGAGCCCGGATGGGAGCTGAAGCGTCGGGCTTTTGGTCGTCGCCAACTCGGCCATGTGTACATCTACCGGGCGATCGCACCGGCCGAGCCCATCGCGGCCGTGGAGGCTTCTGCGCCCCCATCGGTGCCCGTGGCTTCCAAGCAGTAGCCCAGGGGGCGGAGGGCATGGTTGCTACATTGGCAAACTCTGAGATCACTCCAGCGCTTCATGACCCAGGTCACCGTCGGCGAAAACGAAGGGAT
Source organism: Cyanobium sp. NIES-981 (assembly GCA_945907085.1). GTDB lineage: Bacteria > Cyanobacteriota > Cyanobacteriia > PCC-6307 > Cyanobiaceae > Cyanobium_A. The sequence continues at coordinate 7,338 of CAMDSS010000027.1, forward strand.
TGAGTCGGCCCTGCGTCGTTTCAAGCGCCAGGTGTCCAAGGCCGGCATCTTTGCTGACCTCAAGCGTCTGCGCCACCACGAAACTCCCGTTGAGAAGTACAAGCGCAAGGCCCAGCAGCGCCGTCGTCGCCGCTGATCTGTTCCCAGCTCAAAGCAGTTGGTCGAAGGAGCGAAAGGTCAGCGCCTCTGCAATGGCGCTTGGACTGATCGTGTTTGTGCCGTCTAAGTCGCTGATGGTTTGGGCAACCCGCAGTAGCCGATCGCCTGCTCGGGCCGAGAGTTGGCGCTGCTGAAGGGCCTGTTCCCACAGATCCAAGGCCTCTGCTGTGAGGTTCAAGCGCTTTCGCAGGCAGGCTGAGCTGAGCTGGCCATTGCTGCAGCCCTTCGGGTTTCGGCGCACCATGCGCTGCCGTGCTTGGGCCACCCGTTTGGCTACGACCGCAGTGGTTTCGGGCTTGGTGGCAGGGTCCATGGGCCGAAAACTTGCCCCCAGGTCGTGGCTGCTGGGCCGCCGCATCACCACCTGGAGATCCAGGCGATCCAGCAGGGGGCCTGAAAGTTTGGCCCAATAGCGCCTGCGGGCCCCCTCGCCGCAATGGCAGGGGCGATTGGGGTCACCATGCCAGCCGCAGGGGCAGGGATTGCAGGCCGCCACCAAGGTGATCTGGCAGGGGAACAGGGTGCGGCGCTTGGAGCGGTGAATCCAAACCGCCCCCTCTTCCAGCGGTTGACGCAACTGATCCAGCACGCTGCGGCGAAACTCCGCCAGTTCATCGAGAAACAGCACGCCGTGGTGGGCGAGCGAGAGCTCCCCGGGACGGGGGATGGCCCCGCCCCCAATCAGGGCAGCGGCCGAACAGCTGTGGTGGGGGCTGCGAAAGGGGCGTTGCTGCACAAGCCCGCCCCCTTCCACCAGCAGCCCCAGGATCGAGTGGACCCTGGTGATCTCGAGGGCTTCTTTGGCATTGAGGGGTGAGAGAAGTCCGGCAAGCCGCTGGGCCAGCATGGTTTTGCCACTTCCAGGTGCCCCACACAGCAGCAGATGGTGCCCCCCTGCCGCGGCGATTTCTAGGGCCCGGCGCCCATGGGCTTGGCCGTGAACATCGCTCAGATCTGCTGGGCTGGCCGGCGCCGGGTTCGCGTTGGCTTGGGTGGGCTTGGGTTTTGCAGGCTGGGGGGCCGCAGCCAGGGAGGTTGCAGGAGGTTCGGTGTTGACGAGCAACCTGCCGGCCTGGAGCATGGCGACGGCGCTGCCGAGGTTTGGGGCTGGCCAGACCTCCAGTCCATCGACCAACTGGGCTTCCTTGGTGTTGGCGGTGGGGACCACCAGGGCGCGTGCACCCTGGTGCAGGGCCTGGAGGGCGAGGGCGAGAACACCCCGCACCGGCCGCAAACTGCCGTCGAGACCCAGTTCGCCGCAGCTCCACACCCCTGCGGTGGCTTCGGGGTTGAGTTGGCCACTGGCCACCAGTAGGGCCAGGGCGATGGGGAGGTCGAAGCCCGGACCCTCTTTGCGCAGGTCGGCTGGGGCCAGGTTCACGATCACCCGGGTGAGGGGCACCTTGAGGCCGCTATGGCGCAGGGCCGAACGCACCCGCTCCCGGGATTCCTGCACGGCTGCATCGGCCAGCCCCACCATGTGTAGCCCTGGCAGTCCGGGGGCGAGATCCACCTCCACCGTTACCTCTTGGGCTTCCAGCCCTTGGAGGGAGGCAGTGCTGCATCGTGCCAACATCAGGCCAAAGGGGTCGCTACAGCATTAGTGCCCTTCCCGTCCCACGTCCTTTGCCCCCGGTGCCATGGCCAGCGAGGCCCCCGCTGACACGATCTTTGGCCGCATCTTGCGTGGCGAGATCCCCTGTGACCAGGTGTATGCCGATGACCTGTGCCTTGCTTTTCGCGATGTTCAGCCCCAGGCGCCGGTGCATGTGTTGGTGATTCCCCGGGAGCCCATCTCCCAGCTGTCCGAGGCCCAACCGGAGCACCAGCTCCTGCTAGGTCACCTTTTGCTGGTGGCCGCCAAGGTGGCCCAGCAGGAGGGGCTTGCAGACTTCCGCACCGTGATCAACAGCGGCGCCGAGGCTGGTCAAACGGTGTTCCATTTGCACGTGCACGTGATAGGCGGGCGGCCCCTGGCGTGGCCCCCGGGTTGAGCCCTGCTCCCTGGCCTCGCCCCGAGAGGTGTTGTTGCCTGCCGCTACATCATCCCGGCGGGCCGAACGGCCAGAATGGCTTGATCCGTAAGTCTCCATGACCCCCTTCAAGGCTTTCCGCGATCAGCTGGGCAAGCTTCAGCGTTTAGCCCAGCCCTATTTTCTGCCGCTCGACAACGGCACCAACTCCGCCCAGTTCCTGCTGCTGGTGGGTGCTCTGATCGCTGTGGTGGTGGGCTTCACCCTGCTGTTGCTTACGGCAGTTGTGGTGGCCAGCGGCGCCTGGATCCCGGAATTGCAGGCCAGGTTCCTTCCTGGCGTGCCCCAGCAGGTGGCGGCCATCTGGGCAGGGCCCTACGGCAAGTTGGTGATGGTGTTCTTCGGCGCCGGCCTGCTCTGCTTCGGCACGTTGCGCGCCAAGTTGCGCCAGGGGCGCTGGCTCCCCTGGTTGCTGCTGGGGGTGATCACGCTGTTGATTCTTGTGATCAACGGCATCAATGTGGGCATCAGTTTTATCGCCCGCAACATCGAGAACGCCTTGGTTGCTTACAAGGCTGAGGAGTTTTGGAAGATTGTGGCCATTTATGCCTTTTGCCTTGTTCTCGCCCTGCCGATCAGGGCGCTTCAAGGCTACTTGGTCCCGAAGCTGGGGCTGATGTGGCGTGAGTGGTTGAGTGAGAGAATGCTGGGGCGCTATCTCACAAATCGCGCCTATTACGTTCTCAATCCAAACGATGAAAGTGTTGAGGAAATTGATAATCCTGATCAGCGTATCTCCCAGGACGCAGCAAGCTTTACTGCCACGAGTCTGAGCGTAACGGTAGAGATTATCTCAGCCTTGCTCACCTTTTTCAGTTTCATCATCGTGCTATGGAGCATTAATGAAACTCTGGCGCTCTGGCTTTTGGCCTATTCGGTGGGTGGCACGGCGTTGATCGTATTCGCAAGCCGCAAGTTGGTGAACCTCAACTACCAGCAGTTGAAGTTGGAAGCAGACTTCCGCTACGGGTTGGTTCACATCCGTGACAATGCCGAATCGATTGCCTTTTACCGCGGGGAAGAGCAGGAGCAGAAGGAGGGGTCTCGGCGGCTAGGGGGAGTGATCCAAAACTACAACAAGTTGATTGTTTGGGAGGCGCTGATTAGCGTCATTCAGCGCTCTTATGACTACTTCTCCCGTTTCTTGCCCTGGCTTGTCATTGCGCCAATTTATTTCTCCAAGCAGGTCGATTTTGGGGTCTTCGGTCAGGCAAGCATTGCCTTCTCCCAGGTGCTGTTCTCGGTCAGTTACATCGTCAATAACATCGACCGCTTGGCCGCCTTCTCTGCCTCCATCAGTCGTCTTGAGGGCTTCCAGGGCAAGGTGGAGGCCATTAGTGGCGAGGTGGCGGCCCTTTCAGTCTTGGAGTCGGAATCCAGCGTCGCAGCTGAGTCGCCCGATTCCATCCTTGTGAGCCATGTGGATCTGGTCCCACCGCGGAGCAGCCGGCGGCTGATCCACGACCTCAGTCTTCAAATTGATCCCAGTCAGCGCTTGTTGGTGGTAGGCCCCTCTGGGTGCGGCAAGACGTCCTTCCTGCGCCTTGTCAGTGGCCTTTGGCCTGCCACGGTTGGCCGGGTGCATCGCCCGCCGGTGGGCGAGCTGATGTTCATTCCCCAGAAGCCTTACATGCTTTTAGGCAGCCTGCGGGAGCAGCTCTGCTATCCCCAGAGCAGCGAGCGCTTCAGTGATGCCCAGCTGCGTCATGTGCTTGAGGAGGTGCGGCTGCCGGACCTGGTGCATCGCTATCCCGATCTCGACATCAAGCAGGATTGGCCCCGTTTGCTCTCCCTGGGGGAGCAGCAAAGGCTCGCCTTTGCCCGCCTGTTGCTGAACTCCCCCCGGTTCGTGGTGCTGGATGAGGCCACGAGTGCCCTTGATGTGAACACGGAGAAGTGGCTCTATGAGCTATTGGTGCAGCAGAATATGGCCTTTGTCAGTGTCGGTCACCGCCCCACCCTCAAGGACTATCACGACACGGTGCTTCAACTCGATGGCACCGGCGCTTGGCGACTGTTGCCCGCAGCCAGCTATACCTTTGGCCAGTAGGTCTGACTTGATGAGCAAATCTCCCCAACCCTCCGACACCCCGACCACTTCAGGGGCCACCAGTGCAACCACTGGCGATGTGCCGGCCTTTGGCTGGAGTGGTTATGCCGAGCGGGTGAATGGACGTTTTGCCATGGTCGGCTTCGTGGCCGTTTTGGCGATTGAGCTCGTGGGCGGCGACACCTTTTTGCACTGGGCGGGTCTGGTGCCCTAGATCAGCGGCGGGGCTATGGCAGGGCGATGAGATCGATTTGCCATAGACCATCTCGACTGATCTGAACAGCGAGCTCCTTGCCATCGGCCCGCATGGCCAGCTGGTGTGGAACGCCGGCCGGTTCCATGGGAATCGGCTGCAAACTCATCAGCGACCGGCGGTAGAGAACGAGCTCGGTGCGCCCTTCCAGTTGCCGCACGAGGGCGAGCCTCTCGCCGCTGGCATCCACACCCACGCTGATCGGTTGGGCATCGCCCCGGTTGAGTCCCGGCACTGGGACGTGGGCGTTGCCTGCCACATCCAGCAGGAGTACCTGGTCGCGGCCGCCCCGTCCGGTGATCACAGCCAGCCAGCGCCCGGACAGGGATGGAGCCCGATTGGTGCCCACCATGGCCAATTGGCGGTTGAGGGCCGCCATCGGCGTTGGCATGGCACCCATGCAGCCGCTGAGGAGGCCTGCGCTGGCGGCGATAGCGACGGCAAGACCCAGCTTGTGGCTGATGCGACGGCTGCGGCTGATGCGGTGGATGATTCGATGCATGGGGCTGGGGGCTCTCATGGAGCGCTTGGCCCCCCCTGAACCGCCAGTCCACCCGGGAGGTCTGGCTCGAGCTGGCCCGTGAGATCAAAGAGTTGCACCCTTGATTGGCCGCCTTCCGTCACTTCGATGGCGATGCGCTGGCCGTCAGGAGCCAGGCTGAGGCGTGCGGGCTGGCTGCCATTGGGCAGCGGCAGCCGCAGCAACTTGCCGGTGGCGCGGTCTTCCAGGATCGCCACCCGTTCTGGTCCTTGCTGCACGAGGGCAGCGATGTAGCGGCCGTTCCAGCTCAAGGATGGCGAGCTGTGGGGCTCGTGGCCGCGCAGATGGCGTAACGCCACGGTTTGACCGCCTGGTTGCCCTTGAAGGACCACCATGGCCTTGCCGCCCTGCTCCAGCACCGAAGCGAGAAACCGGCCATTGCCGCTGATGGCCGGGTCTTGACGGTCCTCGGCTCCAAGGGGGCCTAGGGGACCAACGCTTCTCCGGCTGAACAGCCCCACGCCTGAACAGCTGGTTAGGCATGCTGCCAAACCCAGGCTGATGGCTAATGCAATAGCCCAGCCAGGGGCTTGCAAGCGGTGGTTGGGATGGTGGCTCAGGGCTCAGCCTGCTTAGTCGTCAAAGCGGGAGCTGTTGTCCCGCGGCCGCGCTCCGGCCGAGGGGCCGCCGGTCTTGGGACCAGGGGTTGGAGGCGTCATGGGGCTGAAGTCTGCGTCGCTGATGTTGCTGCGCGAATTCGGGCTGGGGGAATCCGGGTTCCTGGAATCACTGGGCGCCGTGCCAGGGCGGTTGCCCCGGATTGGGGTGCCCTGGGGCATGCTCCCGGCCCCTCGGGGGGAAGCGGGATCTCCCATCGGCCTGGCGCCAGGCTCGCTCGTTGCATTCGTTGGATTGCCAGGGCCACTCGCTCCGCCAGGGCCGCGTCGGGTTGAACGGGGCATGCCGTCGGGGCTGGCCATGGGCCTGCTGCCGCGGCGGGCTTCGGGGCCATCGTCGCGGTCCCGGCGACGGGCACCAAAATCGTTGGCAGGCTTGGAGCTCCCCTGGCCACCGGCACTGAAGCGACTGCGATCGGCGGTGCTCCAGTCGTCTGGGGAAGCAGGCCGACGGCTTTCGGCGCGCTCCGGGATCGCCACCCGGCTGCTCCGCCTGGGGCGGTAGAAGTCTTCGCCGTCATCCTCACCATCCCTGGCTGGGATCCGGCGTTTGAAGGGCTCCGGCTCATCAAAGCGATCGCTGTCCCCGTCTCCCCAGCTGCGGCCCCCCATGCGGGGCCGGAAGGGACCTGCGGGAGCGGGTTCTTCGTCGTCGAAATAGGACGAACGGCGCGCCTGTTCGGTGGTGACGCCCCTTAGGCGCACACTTTCATAGGCGAAGAAAACGGCCGATCCAGCCAACAGAAACTGGCCGAACTGCAGGATTGGATCCAGGCGCCAACCCTGGAAAAACAAAATGCCACCACACAGCAGGCCAATGGCGGCGAAGAAGACGTCGTAATCCCTGGCCAGCGCAGGCTTAAAGCTGCGCATGAAGTAGAGAAGTGCCCCGCCCACCGCGAGCACAATGCCCACGATGCTGGCCCACTTGAGGCTGGCATTAACCACGGTGTGTCACCCGTAGGAGGCTCCGCGTTCGAAGCCCTGTTGATCGACCCACTGTAGGGACCCCTCCCCGTCGGGCGATCGGGGGCGCGAAACAATCAGAGTCGACGA
>CAMDSS010000028.1 GCA_945907085.1 Cyanobium sp. NIES-981
TCCCCACGCCAAGCCGCCCGAAGTCTTGAGCTTTCGCCAGCTGCACCAGCAGATCGGCCAGGCGGCCTTGGGCTTTGCCCAGCTTGGGGTGAAGGCGGGCGATGTGGTGGCCATGTTTGCGGAAAACGGCCCCCGCTGGTTGGTGGCTGATCAAGGCCTGATGCGCGCTGGGGCCGCCGATGCGGTGCGGGGGGCCAGTGCCCCGGTGGAGGAGCTCTTGTACATCCTGGGCGACTCGGGCGCGGTGGGGCTGGTGGTGGAGTCGGCGGCCCTGCTCGACAAGCTCGCCCTGGCAGGCGGTGGTTTGGCTGGCCCCTGGGGACCGGACGCGCCCCTGCGTTTTGTGGTGCTGCTGGAGGGGGAGCCGGCGGGGGCGGCAGCTCAGGCGGTGGTGTCTGGCGTTCCCTGTTTCAGCTGGCAGGGGCTGATCGAGCAAGGCCGGCAGGCGGGTCCGTTGCTCCCCCCCAGCGACGATCCCCAGCGGTTGGCGACGATCCTCTACACCTCAGGCACCACGGGCCAGCCCAAGGGCGTGCCCCTCAGCCACGCCAATTTGTTGCACCAGGTGCGCACCTTGGGGGTGGCGGTGGCACCGAGGCCTGGGGATCGGGTGCTCAGCGTGCTGCCGATTTGGCATGCCTATGAGCGGGCTGCGGAGTATTTCCTCTTGGCCTGCGGCTGCCGCCAGAGCTACACGAACCTCAAGCAGCTGCGCGCTGACTTGCAAAAGGTGCGGCCCCACTATTTGATCAGCGTGCCCCGGCTCTGGGAGGCGCTGCTTTCCGGTTTTGATGATGCCCTCAAGGCGATGCCGGCCCAGCGCCAACAGCTGATCAGGGCGGCCTTGGCCAATAGCCGGGTCTACGGGCTCAAGCGGCGCCAGGCTTGCAATCTCACCTTGGTTGAGGAGCTGTGGTGGGGGCGGGCCGGCGCTGCGGTGCGCGCTGGGCTGCGCTGGCCCCTGCACCGGCTGGCTGAAACGGTGATCTGGCCGAAGTTGCGGCGGCAATTGGTGGGCGGGCGGCTGCGCACGGCCATCAGCGGTGGTGGGGCCCTGGCCATGCATCTGGATGGTTTTTTTGAGGCGATTGGGATTGAGTTGCTGGTGGGCTATGGCCTCACCGAAACCAGCCCAGTGGTCACCTGTCGCAGGCCCTGGCGCAACCGGCGCGGCAGTGCGGGCTACCCCCTGCCGGGCACGGCCGTGCGGATTGTCGAGCCTGGGACCCGGGCGCCCCTGGGGTGGGGCCAGCAGGGTTTGGTGCTGGTCAAGGGGCCCCAGGTGATGGCGGGCTATTTCAAGCAGCCCGATGCAACGGCCAAGGTGCTCGATGGCGACGGCTGGTTCGACACCGGCGACCTGGGCCATTTGCTTGCCGATGGCTCCTTGGTTTTGACGGGCCGGGCTAAGGACACGATCGTGCTGAGCAGCGGTGAAAACATTGAGCCAGGGCCGTTGGAAGAGGCCCTGGGGGCCAGCCCTTTGCTGGAGCAGGTGATGGTGGTGGGCCAGGACCGCAAGCAGCTCGGTGCGCTGCTGGTGCCCCGCCCTGAGGCGCTCGAAGCCTTTGCCAAAGCGGGGGCTGCCGATGGGGCAGCTCGCCAGGGGAGGGCCTTGAACGGTTCGGCCTTGGAAGGGGATGCCCTGTTGCGGGCCCTCACTCGCGAGTGCAATCGTCTACTGAGCCAGCGGCCTGGATCCCGCCCCGATGAGCGCCTGGCTGGGGTGGCCCTGGTGGAGCCCTTCACCCTGGAGAACGGCCTGCTTACCCAAACCCTCAAGCAACGCCGCGATCGCATTGCCCAACGGGATGGGACCGCCATTGCCGCCATCTACGACTGAATCCGCCGTTGCACCCCAAAGCGCAAGGTGCGGCCAACCGCCGTTGACCGGGCCTGTCAGGGCTGACAGCCTGGGCGCTGATTTCCAAGACCCATGGCCAACGGCACCCTCACGATCAAGCGCTCGATCACCGTGCGTGCCGTGGTGACCCCGCGCTGGAAAGAGGATGCCGAGCGGGAAATCAGCACGGCCTTGGCGGGCTCCGATGCCCAGCTGGCCCAGCTGGAGCAGGAAGGTCAGCAACTGATCGACGAGATCCGTCGCCAGAGCGCCAATCCCTTGGATCCCCGGGTCCAAGACCAGGTGGCGTCGGTGCAGCAGCAGGTGGCGGCCAAGCGGGCCGAGCTCGAGGAGCAGAAGCGCCAAATGCTTGAGCAGCAGCGCCAGGTGCGTGATCTGGAGATGGAGCAGGTTGTGGAGCAGGGCCAGATTGAGAGCCTCTGCGAGGTGCGCGTGGGCGACAGCCTGGTGGACAAGCTCCAGGCGGCTGTGCTGGTGCGCGATGGGGTCATTGAAGCCATCGAGGGCGACGTCTAAGGGTTGCAAACGCGAGCGACGTCTTAGGGCGATGGCAGCCCAGGCGGTCCAGTCCAGCACTACCTGGCTGGCGTCTTAAAGTCGCACAATTGCGGCGCTTCTGGCGCCGGAATGACCCCTCTTATCCCCGGCGGAGACAGGACTTTGGCCACCCACGAGATCTTTATGCCGGCCCTTTCCTCCACCATGACGGAGGGAAAGATCGTGGAGTGGCTCAAGAAACCCGGCGACAAGGTGGAGCGCGGTGAATCCGTGCTGGTGGTCGAATCGGATAAGGCCGACATGGACGTGGAGTCCTTTAACGAGGGCTTCTTGGCGGCGGTGCTGATGCCCGCCGGGGGCACGGCCCCCGTGGGCGAAACGATCGCCTTGATCGTGGAAACCGAAGCCGAAATTGCCGAAGTGGCGGCCAAGGCCCCTGCTGCGCCCGCAGCTCCAGCAACCCCAGCCCCAGCGCCCGCCGCCACAGCTCCTGCGGCCCAGCCCGCTGCGGCCCCAGCACCCGCAGCCCCCGTACCCGTTGCATCCCCAGCGCCCGTGATGGCGGCAGCGGTCAGCGCTCCCGCCTCCACCGCCAGCGGTCGGGTGGTGGCCTCGCCCCGGGCCAAAAAGCTGGCGAGCCAATTGGGCGTGGCCCTCGAAGCCCTGCGCGGCAGTGGCCCCCACGGGCGGATTCAGGCGGAGGACGTCCTGGCGGCCACCGGCCAGCCGATCACGGTGCCCCGGGTGGCGGAAGGCAGTGGCCCCGCCGTGACTGCCGCTGCTGGTGGCAATGGGGCCGCGGCAAGTTCTCCAGCTCCTGCCGGCCAGGCCTTTGGTCGCCCCGGCGAGAGCGTGGCCTTCAACACCCTGCAGAACGCGGTCAACCGCAACATGGTGGCCAGCCTGGCGGTGCCCTGTTTCCGGGTGGGGTACACCATCACCACCGACAAGCTTGATGCACTCTACAAGCAGGTGAAGGGCAAGGGCGTCACCATGACCGCCCTGCTCGCCAAGGCGGTGGGGGTCACCTTGGCCCGCCATCCCCAGGTGAATGCCGGCACTTCAGCGGATGGATCGGCCATGGCCTATCCCGCGGCGGTGAATGTGGCTGTGGCGGTGGCCATGGAAGATGGCGGCCTGATTACCCCCGTGCTGGCCAACGCCGACACGACCGACCTCTATTCTATGGCCCGCAACTGGGCCGATCTGGTGGCGCGCTCCCGCACCAAGCAACTCCAGCCGGAGGAATACAGCACGGGCACCTTCACCCTCTCCAACCTGGGCATGTTTGGGGTTGATCGCTTCGATGCCATCCTTCCCCCCGGCACCGGGGCGATCCTTGCCGTGGCGGCTTCCCGTCCCACGGTGGTGGCCGGCAAGGACGGCTCGATCAGTGTCAAGCGGCAGATGCAGGTGAACCTCACCGCTGATCACCGCGTGATTTATGGGGCCCAGGCGGCGGCCTTCCTCAAGGATCTGGCCCAGCTGATCGAGACCAATCCAGAGAGCCTGGCCATCTGATGATCGCCTCCAACTCCGTCAAGGATCGCTTCAAGCGGCGACTGCTTGGCAATCCCCTGCCCCGGGACCAGGAGGAGGCCAAGACCGTTCCCAGTTTTCAGGCGCTCCCGATCCTCTCCTCGGATGCGTTGTCATCGGTGGCCTACGCCACCGATGCGGCCCTTGGGGTGTTGATTTTGGCCGGGAGCGGCGCCCTTTCCTTTTCATTGCCAATCACGATCACGATCGTCGCCCTGATCGCGATTGTGGTGTTCTCCTACCGCCAGACGATCACGGCCTATCCCCAGGGGGGAGGGGCCTATGTGGTGGGTCGCGCCAACCTGGGCACCCTGGCCAGCCTGGTGGCGGCGGCAAGTTTGTTAATCGACTACGTGCTCACCGCGGCGGTGAGCTTGATGGCGGGCACCCAGGCCCTCTCGTCGCTGTGGCCGTGGCTGTTGAACTGGCAGGTGCTGATTGCCCTGGTGTTGTTGGTGCTGGTGGGCTGGGCCAACCTGCGGGGTGTCCGGGAGGCTGGCCGCCTGTTTGCCCTTCCCACCTACGCGTTTGTGGTGATGGTGGCGGTGTTGGCGGTGGCGGGCCTGCAGAACCTGATCTTTAGCCATGGATTTTCCCCCGATCCGCCTCCCCTGGTGAAGGCGGTGGAACCGTTGGGCTTGTTTTTGATCCTGCGCGCCTTTAGCTCCGGCTGTTCAGCGATGACAGGCATCGAGGCGATCGCCAATGGGGTCCAGTTGTTTCGCTCTCCGTCGGCCCAGCGGGCGCGCAACACCCTGCTGGTGATGGGGCTGCTGCTGGCCAGCATGTTCTTGGCCGTGAGTGGCCTGGGGTTCATGTACGGCGTGGCCCCCAATCCTGATGTCACGGTGATGGCCCAATTGGGCATGCGGGTGTTTGGGCCCCACAGCCCGCTGCTGTGGGTGCTGCAGATCACCACGCTGCTGATCCTGATGCTCGCTGCGAACACGGCTTTTGCCGACTTCCCCAGGCTTTCGGCGTTGTTGGCCCGCGATAATTTTTTGCCGCGTCAGATGGCTTGGATTGGCGATCGTCTGGTTTTCCAGAACGGCATCGTGGCCCTGCTGGTGGCTACCGGGGCGATCATCCTGATCTGCCAGGGCAACACCACCGTGGCCGTGAACCTCTACGCCCTGGGTGTCTTCATGGCCTTCACCCTCTCCCAGGCTGGGATGGTGGTGCACTGGTGGCGGGAGCGTGGGCCGGGTTGGCAGCGCCATGCCCTGATGAATGGCATTGGCTCGCTCAGCACCCTGTTGGTGCTGGTGGTGATCGTGATCAGCAAGTTTTCCGAGGGGGCCTGGAGCGTGGTGATCGCCATTCCCCTGCTGGTGCTCCTGCTGGCCAGTGTTCGCAGGCGCTATCGAAGGGTGTTTTCCCAGCTCGAGCTTCAGCCCGGCGAGAGCTGTGCGATTCAGCTAGATCCCCGTAGGGGGTCGATTGGCAACATCAGCATTGTTTGGATTTCGGCCTGGAGCCGACCCACCCTCGAGGCCTTGCGCTACGCGGCCACCGTTTCCGACCGGGTGATTGGGGTGTGGGTGCGTCCTGAAGACGGTGACGGTGAGCTGCTGCGTCGTCAATGGAATCGCAGCGTCGGCGACGACCCCCGCTTGGAGCTCCAAATCCTGGAGAGCCCCTATTCCTCCTTAATCACGCCGTTCGCCGATTTTGTGGAAGCTGTTGAGGAGAGCGATCCCAACCAAACGATCACAATCGTGATGCCGATGGCCATCCCCCGCTATCCCTTCGACTCCCTCCTGCTGAATCAGCGTTCCAATAATATGCGTGAGGCGTTGGATCAACGCAAAAATCTCATCTTCACGTCGGTGCGGTATTACCTGCCCGCATAAATGATCTGCATGGTCGGTGCGCATGAATCCTTTCGATTCAGCTGATCAATGGCTCTCGAGCTACAGCTTTGATTTGCCTGAAGAACGCATAGCCCAGCGCCCCATCGAGCCCCGCCATGCCGCCCGCCTGTTAATGCTGGAGGGAGATTCAGGCGTTCGCCACCAAAGGGTGTGGGATTTGGCGGGTGAGCTTCAACGCGGTGATGTGTTGGTGGTCAACGACACCCGGGTGTTGCGGGCCCGGTTGGTGGCCCACCGCGCCACCGGTGGGGCGGTCGAATTGCTCGTGCTAGAGCCGGCGGGCCAGGCCCGTTGGCGCTGCTTGGCCAAGCCCGCCAAAAAGCTCAAGCCTGGGGAGTGGATCACGGTGGAGGCCGATGGCCAGCCACCCCTGGCCCTGCAGGTGATCGAGGCTGATCCCGAGACCGGGGGCCGCATCCTCCAATTCCCCGCTGATTGCACTGATGCGGCATCCATGGAGCCGTTGTTGGTGCGCTATGGCGCCATCCCCCTGCCCCCCTATATCCACGTACACGCCGAAAGCGACAACCAGCGCTATCAGACCCGCTACGCCTCCCAACCCGGAGCGGTGGCAGCACCAACGGCGGGATTGCACCTCAGCGATGAACTGCTCGCCGAGCTCCACACCCGCGGCATTGAACTGGCCCGGGTCACCCTGCACGTGGGTTTGGGCACCTTTCGCCCCGTTGAGACGGAAGATCTCAGCCAGCTCCAACTCCATAGCGAGTGGGTGGAGGTGAGCGAGGAGCTGGTGGCCACCGTGGCGGCCTGCCGCCAACGGGGCGGGCGGGTGATTGCCGTGGGAACCACCAGTGTGCGCAGCCTCGAAGCCGTGGCGTCCCTCCATGGCGGCCAGCTTCAGCCCCATCGGGGCCCGGTGAATTTGGTGATTCAGCCGGGGTTCCGTTTTGCCGTGGTGCAGGGGTTGCTCACCAATTTCCACCTGCCCAAAAGCTCGCTGTTGCTGTTGGTGAGTGCCCTGATCGGCCGCAGGCGCCTGCTCGATCTCTACGCCGAGGCCATCGCCGAGGGCTACCGCTTTTTCTCCTATGGCGATGCCATGTGGATCCCGCCAGATGCAGTGCTTGAGCAGGCAAAGCCCAGGCCATAAAAAAGCCCCAGGCCATAAAAAAGCCCCCGGAGTCTCCGGAGGCCTTGGGGTGTGGGGCTGTTACGCCGTTCAGGCAGCAGCCAGGTTGGCGGCCACGAAGTCCCAATTCACCAGCTTCTCGAGGTAGGTGGTCATGTAATCGGGACGGCGGTTCTGGTAATCCAGGTAGTAGGCGTGCTCCCACACATCCATGGTGAGCAGGGCCGTTTGACCGTGGGCCAGGGGCAGGTCGGCGTTGGCGGTTTTGGTGACCTTCAGGGTGCCACCATCGAGAACGAGCCAGGCCCAGCCGCTGCCGAACTGGGTAGCGCCAGCGGTTTTGAACTGCTCGACGAAGGCTTCGAAGCTACCGAAATCGGAGTTGATTTTGTCGGCCAGGGCGCCTGTGGGGCGGTCGCCACCACCGGGCTTCATGCACTGCCAGTAGAAGCTGTGGTTCCACACCTGGGCGGCGTTGTTGAACACACCAGCTTTGCTGGCATCACCGGCCACCGCCTGAACGGTCTCCTCGAGGCTCTTGGCTTCGAGATCCGTGCCGGCCACCAGGTTGTTGAGGTTGGTCACGTAGCCAGCGTGGTGCTTGCCGTGGTGAAACTCCAGGGTGGAGCGGGAGATATGGGGCTCGAGCGCATCGAGGGCGTAGGGCAGCGCGGGCAGCGTATGAGCCATGGATTCGGAAGGATGCGTTGTGCCGAGGCGGCATCCTACCGATGGTTTTTGGCTGTTCCTCAGGCTGGAAAGTCGGTTAACCGCCCACCTTCAGCAGTTCCACTTCAAAGGTGAGGGTGGCGTTTGCCGGGATGACGCCACCGGCGCCCCGCTCCCCGTAGGCCAGATCAGGGGGAATCACCAGTTTGCGCTTGCCGCCCACCTTCATGCCTGCCACACCTTCATCCCAGCCCTGGATCACCCGCCCGGCGCCGAGGGGGAAGGAGAAGGGACCGCGGCCGTAGCTGCTGTCGAATTCCTTGCCGTTGGCCAAGGTGCCGCGGTAGTTGACCGAGACCACCTCGCCTTTGACGGCTTCGGGGCCATCGCCCACCACGAGGTCGGTGATGCTGAGGCCGCTGGGGGTAATACGGGCTTTGGCCAGCCCCAGATCGCCTCCGAGGGCATTGGCCTGGGCGATGTCGGTGCTTGGGTCGGTGGCCATGGCAAACAAGGTGGGGTTGGGATCTTCGGGGTCGAGCTCCAGGCGGCTGCTGATCGCTGGGGCGTTGGTGTTCGCAAACGCCGTGGTGTTCGCAAACGCGGTGCTGTAGGCAGCGCCGGTGGTGGCGTTGGGGGCGGCCTCCACCGTGGTGGGGCTCACCAATTGGCTGACCAGGGCCAGCAGCAGGCAGGCCACGCAAACGGCCGAGCTGATCAGAATGTCGCGCATGGCGGGCCTGGGGGCTGCACGGAAGTCTTCTGATTCTGCCTACCCACGGCTTCTAGGCTCCCTGGCCATGGGATCCAAGCGCCAGATCTGGTGGTGGGCCAGTGCGGCTGGCGGTCTGGTGGCGGGTCTGGCCCTGCCGCCTGTGGGCTTGCCGCCGTTGCTATGGCTGGCCTTGGTGCCGCTCTGGGGAATGACCGCAGCTTCAATATCCCCTTGGTCGGGGGCCCTGTGGGGAGGCTTGGCGGTGCTGATCAGCCACCGTTGGCTCTTGGCCCTTCACCCCCTCGACTGGATCGGGGTGCCCTTGCCGCTCAGCCTGCCCCTGTGTGGGTTGTTGCTTGGCATCTGTGCGGCGGCGGGGGGACTCTTGGTGGCCCTCTGGCTGCTGCTGGCCCGCCGCTTGGATGCCCGCCGATTGAGCAGTGCGGTGCTGCTCTGCGGTGGTTGGGGGCTGGGGGAGGTGCTGTTGGCCAAGGGACCCTTGTTTTGGCTTGGTTTGGGCGTGTCTGCGTTGCCCAGGGATCGGGCCTTGGCGGGCCTGGCCGCCGTTGGGGGGTCGGGCTTGGTGGCTGCGGTGCAGCTGGGCATCGGTTGGTGCCTGTGGCGCTGGTGGTTGGGGCCGTCCCGCCGGCGCTGGGCGATGGTTTTTGCGCTGGTGCTGGTGCTTGCCCATGGCGCAGGAGCGGGGGCTTTGGCGCTGATTCCGGTGGCGGGCCAACGCACCGAGCGGGTGCTGGTGCTCCAGCCGGCAATCCCCACCCGGCAGAAGTTTGAGCCTGCCCAGCAGGAGTTGTTGCGGCGGCGCCTGGAGGCGGCCCTCAGCGAAGCCAAGGCCCGCGATGGGGCGGTGGTGCTGTTGCCTGAGGGGGCCATGGGCGCGGATCCCTCCCTGGCCGCGCCTGCTCAGGTGCAATTGATAGCCGGGGGCTTTCGCTGGCAGGAGCGGGGTACTGAAATCGACCAGCGCAGCAGCCTGCTCCGCTTTGAACCCGGTGAGACGACGCCAGGGGGATGGATCGATAAACACCGGCTGGTGCCCCTTGGCGAGTGGGTGCCCCTGGCTGGACTAGCGCGTTGGAGTGGCCTTTCTGCGGTGGGAGGCCTTGAGCCTGGATCGCCATCGCGGTTGCTACCGCGACCCCAAGGAGCCATTGGCGTTGCCATTTGCTATGAGCTTTCCGATGGCAGCGGCCTGGCCCTGGCGGTGCGGGATGGGGCGAGCTGGTTGTTGTTGAGCGCCAACCTCGATCCCTATCCGCCCCTCTTGCAACGCCAGTTTGTGGCCCTTACCCAGCTGCGCGCGATTGAAACGGGTCGGGCTGTGGTCAGCGCTGCCAATACGGGCCCCAGCGTGTTGGTGGATGCCCGCGGCGAGGTTGAGCAAGAGTTGCCTGCGGGTCGGCCGGCTACGGGGCTGTTCGCCGTGCCCCAACTTGAGACCCTCACTGCCTACGACCGCTTTGGCGAAGGTCCCTTGCTCCTGGTGTTGGCCCTGGCCGGCCTGGGCCGGGCCCGGCGCCCCCAGGCATGACAAAGGCCCTGGTGGTAGGTCCACAAAGCCAAGCAGCCAGCCAGGGGCGCCAAAGGGCGGCGTCAATCGAGGGCCTCCGCAATGATTTGCTCCTCGACGGCCGCCGTCAGGCCAGTGTCGGCGTAGTCGGAGGACGGGGGAAATTCAAGCTCGCGAAGCCAGCCCACCAGCAGGCGGCGATCCAGCATGGAAGAAGCAAGGTCTTCAAAATCTGTTCCGGCAACCCCGGCATACAAAATGGCTTGCTCGAGGTCTTCCAGTTCGTTGCAGATTGCTCTGTAAAGGGAATACTCACGCAGGCTGAGTTCCGCGATGCAGCGACGGCGTGGATCAACCATGGGGCATGGTTCACAAGGTCAAGGTTGGTTGGGCCCTTGGCTGTCCCCGCCAGGTTGATGGTGCTCCTTTGAAGCTGACTCCTTGATGGGGCCAGATTGCTTCAACACTGAGGCAGATCCCCTGGCTTTGGCTATTTGCCTCGACTGTGCTGAAAAGATGCTGCTTGAGGGTTGCCCCTGGTGTTCATGGGGCAGGGTGAAGACGGCTTACTCGCTGCCATAAATTTTCGCAATTAACCCTATGACTTTTAAGCGTGACCAATCCCCTCTCGCCAAGCTCTCATCGGGCCATAGGGCCTCATTGGGACGTCGATTGTCTGGAGGGGCAGGCTTCTCTTCCGGACCAGGCTCGTCTGCTGGACCTCGCTCCCCTTGGTTGCCCGCGGTGCCGTCTGGGCGCCCCCCAGCCCTAGCCAGGCGTGGTTTTTCTGAATCGGAGGATCAAGGCTGGTGCTCCGATGAGCCTGACTTGCTCGACCCCAGGCCCATTGAGCCTGCCGTGCAACTGGTGGGTCAAGAGCGGGCCTGGGGGTTTCACCACCCCGCCGAGCTCCTCAATGGCCGTCTGGCCATGCTGGGTTTTGTGCTTGCTGTGGCCACCGAATGGCTCACGGGGCAAGGGGCCCTGGCCCAGCTCCATGCCCTGATTCCCTAGGGAGGGAGGCTGGAGGGCTTGCTGGAGGAGGGGGCGGCTGGGAGAGTGCACTGAACAACTGGCTCTAAGGGTTTGCGCAGGTTTCTTCGTCGCTTCTTTGGTGTTCTGTTTGGCCTCAGTTTGGTTTGCATTCTTGGCTTGGGCCCATGGAATGGCCAGGCGGCTCCCCAGCCGAAGCTGCCTGCGGTAGCGGATGGCAGCAAGCCCGATACCAGTGCTAACGCTGCCCTGAATTGTTTCCCCCTTGATCGCCTCAGCAAGGATCGGCTTGCCCCACCGATTCTTAAGGGGGGTGAACCGCTGGATGTGGAAGTGAAGTTGCATGTTGATGAAATCCCCTTGATTTCATCGACCGACGACCAATTTAAGCTCGAAGGCTTTTTGGATGTGGCCTGGTGTGATCCCAGGCTAGCGGCAGACTTGAATGCCGGAGAGGAGGAGCGGGTGTATGCCAATGAGGGCGCAATTGATTACTTGAAGGGGATTTGGAGCCCCTAAATTGCATTTATCAATGAAATCGGTGAAGCGGTTGGAGATGATTTTAATCTCACGATTTTCAATGATGGTCGTGCGGAGATCCAGAGAAGACTTGAGGTGACTCTCGAATCAAATTTCGATGTCCACCGTTTTCCGTTCGACCGTCAACAGCTAGAGGGTGATATTGCTTCTTTTGCCTGGGATGCCCGGGTCGTGAGGCTGATCGATGATGGTCGCAATCTCACAGTTTCCAAGGCTTTTGGGATCCCGGATTGGACTGTTATTGGATTTAGTAGCAAGGTTGTGGCTTTCGACGATCCCGACCATGGTAATGATATTTTTTCCATGCTAAAATTGAAAATTGATGTGGCCCGTAAGAGTGATTATTACCTCTATAAGATCTTCGTGCCTTTGGGAATCTTGAGCTTTACCAGCATCTTTTTTCTGGCTGTGCCGATCAGCGAAATAGGCGACCGAATCGGCTTCGTGAGCGGGCTGCTCTTCACAACCCTTGCCTATCAGTTGATCATTGCCAGCTCGGTGCCAAGGGTGCCCTACTTCACCCTTGGTGACACCTATACGCTGTTTCTCTTCTTTTTTATGGTTGCTGAGGTGTTTATTGCCTATGGGATTTCCTTGGTTGATCGATTTGGTGGCGAAACAAAGGAGCTCGTTAACCGTGTGGAATTGGGGTGTGAGATTGCGCTGCCCCTATTGTTTGTGCTTGTGAATGTCTACTTCTATTCCCAGGCACGCCTTTGAATCGCCTCCTGCCCTTGCTGCTGCCATTTCTGCTGCCCTTGATGTTTGTCGGCAGTGGGGCACGCGCCAAGGTCGTTCCAATACAGCGAGCTCCAGCCAAGCGCGCTCCAGCACAGCTCGTTCCAGCCCAGGTTGCTGCCCCGGAGTCTGCTCTGCCGAAAGTAAAGGTGCCTGCGGGCGCTGAATTGCAGCAGATTCGCGAGCAAGGCGGGGGCCCGGATCTAAGGCAGCGCTATCTGCTTGCTGCCCATGAGTTCCTCTATCGCTACTGGCAGGAGGAGGCCCAGAAGCAGGGCAAAACCCTAGAAAAACCCGAGCTGTTGTTTGCTGGGGATCGGGCGAAGGGTTGTGGCGTGAATCGGATTGCCCATCCGATGGCCTTCTATTGCCCTGAAAGTCTGCAGATCGCCATGGCCCTCGATCTGCGCCGCGGTACCAAGGCGTCCCGAGGCAAGAGTGAGCAGGAGTTGTTGCCGATGGAGTTGGCGGTGCTTGCCCATGAATGGGGCCACCATGTCAACCGCTCCTTGGGCCGGGGCCCCTACCGCACGGGCTTTAGCCTCACGGTCCAGCAGGAAGAACTTGCGGCCGATTGGCGCACCGGAATCCTGTTGGGCTGGTTGCTCAGCCAGGGAACGTTGGCCCTCGACGACTTCACCGCCGCCGCCAACTTGATGTTTGAAATTGGCGATTACGAACGCATCAGTGCCCAGCACCACGGCTATCCCAAAGATCGCTTTACGGCCCTCACGGAAGGCCTTGCTTCCCAACTCAAGCCCGGCCAGCGCATGGGCGAATGGACCGTGGATACCCGCGAAAGCTTCAGCCGCCCGATCGCGGGGGCGCCCCTCACCTATGACGTGCGTCGCTTTGAGATTGATCGCACCGGCCAGATTGGCAGCAATGTGTTTGGTGTGGTTTTGGGGGCCGCGAGCTGCATCTGGGGCGACCGGCAGCAATGTCTGGGGGCGGCCCTGGATCAGGGCAAGGGCCGGGCCTACGGCACCTACACCAATCGCACCCTGGTGCTCCACTGCGGAGATCGCAGCTTTGATGTGACCAACGACAATTTCGATCGCCAACCCATTGACCGGGATGGCAAGGGCCAGGCGGCTGTGTTGGCCGAGCGGGATTGCCGCTAAGGCCGCAGGGAAACCAGCTGCCCATGCGGCAACGCCATAGGCGCAAAAAAAGCCCCGTGAGGGGCTGAATGATGGATCGATGGAGCCAAGCGGATTCGAACCGCTGACCCCCTGCATGCCATGCAGGTGCTCTACCAGCTGAGCTATGGCCCCATAGGGTCGCTTGGCAAGCGGAACGCTGGTCGTTCTGCTTTGGCCCGGAGGCCTTGCCTGGCGCCCAGTGAGCTTACAACGCCAGGGTCTGGGCCCCTGCCCCGAACTTGCTTAAACCTGGCGCCAGACGGCCACTAGCTTGCCCTGCACGGTGACTTGTTCGGCCGGTACCACGATCGGGCCGTAGGCGGGGTTGGCCGCTTCCAGGTGCACCTCTGCTCCCTTGCGGTGGAAATGCTTGAGGGTGGTGCCGCTGCCTGGCACCAGGGCACTCACGATGGTGCCGGGTTTGAGGCGGCTGGGATCCTGCACCGGCTCCATCAGCACCACGTCCCCATCGGCGATGTGAGCATCCACCATCGAGTCGCCATTGACGGTGAGGGCAAAGAGCCCGCGGGTGTCCAAAACGGGAGCCAGGTCGAGCCGCTCCTGTATGTCGTCATAGGTGTCGATGAGGCCGCCGGCCGCCACGGCCCCCAGAACGGGGATGCCGCTGGTGAGTCCGCCCAGGAGCTGGAGGGTGCGGGCCTGACCTTCCTGCCAGGTGATCCAGCCCTTTTGCTGCAGGTGGCGGAGCCGGCTCTGGATGGGAGCCGGGGAACGCAGCCCCATGGCTTCCATCATCTGGCGAATGGAGGGGCTGTGGCGATGGCTGCCGAT
>CAMDSS010000029.1 GCA_945907085.1 Cyanobium sp. NIES-981
CGCAGGCGGCCATCGATCACCCGGTGGTAATCGCGCCCCCAGCCGTAGCGGGCCACCGCCAGGGCCTCCGGTTGCCGCTTGGCATCCACGTAGTAGTTGAGCCCCACCGCCACCAGGCTGCGGACGCCGGGAAGCAGGGCTTCGACCGCGCGGCGCCGGGGATCAGCCATCCAGGCCATGTCGGCCTGGTGCCCGGCGGCTAGCCAGCGTTCGAGGGCCGCCGTGCGCAGGGGCAGGCGGGGACTTCCGGGGACGGCGGCGATGCCGACCGGGTCAAAGCCCAGGGCGAGGGCCTGCTGCTTGAGCTGGACCACCAGCTCCTGGGGGTCATGGCCTGGTTGGGCAGCTCCCGCCATCACCCGTAAAGTTGCGCCACATCCCCAGTCTGCTGCGAGAACCCCTTGAGCACTGTTCCATTCGGTCGTTTTGGCCACCTGCTCCGTTGGATTGGCATCACCCTGGTGGTGCTCATGGGCCTCCAGCTCTTGGTGCTCTTGGTCTCCTGGAACTGGGCCCTGGAACCCTTCCGCCAGCTCCTGGTGGATCGCCTCGTCGGGGAATCCCCGATGGCCTTGCTCGGGTTGGTGTTGATGCTTTACGGCGCCAAGCTGGACCATCCCGCCGGAACCCGTACCCCCATCCAGTGGGTGGTTGGGGTGGTGAGCATCCTGCTGGCGATTGCCATGGTGGTGGCCGTGCCGGTGTCGATTGGTTCGGAAAATGCCACGGCCCAGCAGGTCGCCCAGGCCGATGCCGCCATTGCGATGCAGTCGATGCAGTTGCAACGCGAAAAGCAACAGCTGGCCGATCCCAAGGCCGTTGATCAGGTGATTGCCCAGGCAGAAAAGGCCGGTCAGATCCCCCCCGGGGTCTCTGAGGAGCAAAAGCAGGCCCAAGCCCGTCAATTCATTGACACCCAGCTCAAGCCCCAGCTGGAGAAACAGGAG
Source organism: Cyanobium sp. NIES-981 (assembly GCA_945907085.1). Taxonomy (GTDB): domain Bacteria; phylum Cyanobacteriota; class Cyanobacteriia; order PCC-6307; family Cyanobiaceae; genus Cyanobium_A. Next base: position 948 of record CAMDSS010000029.1, read on the forward strand.
CAGCAATTGGGTCAGGCCAAGTTGGGCCGCGACCTGGCTGTGCAGCAGCGCCGCTTTGGAGGCACTGGCCGCTCGGTGGTTTTGGCGATTGCCTTTGTGGTGTTGGCCCTGGTGGCTTTGCTCTGAAACCCGTAACCGAACTGCCGGATGGCTAAGTTGCCCTTAGGTAGCTGAAGGCCGGATTCCCGGATTGTTCCTTGGTTCAGTCCAATCCCAGATCTGATAAACCTCTGAACGACCGGTTCCAGCAGGATCTCAAGAACGACCTGATTGCTGGTCTGTTGGTGGTGATTCCCCTAGCCACCACGATTTGGCTGGCCACCACGGTGAGCCGCTTTGTGCTGGCGTTCCTCACCTCGATTCCCAAGCAGTTCAATCCCTTCAACACCCTCAACCCCTTCTTCCAGGAGTTGATCAACCTTGGGGTGGGCTTGTTGGTTCCCCTGTTGGGGATCCTGCTGATCGGTTTGATGGCCCGCAACATCGTGGGCCGTTGGCTGCTGGAATTTGGGGAGGGCACCCTGCTCCGGATTCCGTTGGCGGGTTCCGTCTACAAAACCCTCAAGCAGCTGCTGGAAACCTTTCTTCAGGGAAGCTCCAGCAAATTCCGCCGGGTTGTGCTCGTGGAGTACCCCCGGGAGGGGCTCTATGCCCTTGGTTTTGTGACCGGCGTGCTTGGCACTGCCCTGCAGGTGGGTTTCAGTGAGCCCATGCTCAGCGTGTTCATCCCCACCGCCCCCAACCCCACCACCGGTTGGTACGCGGTGGTGCCTGAGACCAAGGTCAAGGACCTCGACCTTTCGGTGGAGGACGCCTTCCGCACGATCATCTCCGCTGGCATCGTCAACCCTGACGAACGCGAAACACCCAACCGCAGCTTCTCCAGTCTCTTGGCCCAGCTGCGGGCTCCCCAGATGTCCTGATGCAGAGCCGCACCCTTTCCCGTGAACTGGCCCTGTTGCTGTTGGGTCAGATCAGTGACCGCGGCACTAGTGCCAGTGGCAGCAGTGCCAAGGCTTTGCCTGATGGGGGTATGGATGCCCTCTTGCAGCAAGCCCTGACCACCCTCCATCAACACGTTCGTGAGGCCTTGGATCGGTCGGCGGAGGATCTGCAAACGGCCCAGCAGGAGCTGCTGGACAGTGAATTGCAGGAACGCGGAGAGCAGCAATTGCCCCGGGTTCGCAGCCACTTGCAGGCTGGTTTGGTTGCGGCGGAGCAGGCGCTCAATCGGCTTTCGGCCAGCCTGGAATTGCCCAGGCTTCTGCTCCTGGCTGATCAAGATGAGGTGCGCCATGGTGCCATGGATCGGGCCCGGGCCGTCCTCCGTCAGCGCGAAGCCATTGATGCCCGCTTGGATGGGGTGATGGAGGGTTGGCGCCTGGCGCGGTTGCCCCGCATTGATCGGGACATCCTGCGCTTGGCGGCGGTGGATCTCAGTGATTTCAAAACGCCGGCGGCGGTGGCTTGCAACGAGGCTGTGGAATTGGCCAATCGCTACAGCGATGAGCAGGGTCGTCGCATGATTAATGGGGTGTTGCGCCGGTTTACGGCCGCTGCCGTGCCTGCGGAGAGCTGAGGGGCGATGGTTTACGACTGGTTTAACCGCACCAGCGGTGCTGCTGATCAGGGTGTTGCCGATAACGGTGCCCCCGAGCCCAATCCGTCCCAGGACGGCCCCCAAGCGGATCCCCCATCTCCTAGTGGGGAGCCCGTTGATGGCGATGCAGCGGCGCTGGAGTGGGCCAAGCAGGCCTATGCCCGGCTGAAGGCCCAGCAGGAAGCAGCCAAACAGGAAGCCCCGAAGCAGGAAGAGGCGAAGGTTGAACAGGTTGCCGCCCCGGTTGCCCCCCTTGCAGCAGCGGTCGAGGCGCCAACTCCGCAAGAACCCCAAGGGTTGTCCTTGTTGGAGCAGGCCGCGGCCCAGCGGGTGGAACGCCAACAGGCCATTGCTGCCCCCGAGCCTGCCCAGTCACCGCCAGCTGATCGTCCGCCAAACCCCACGGCCACGGAGCCCGAGCTCGGTGCTTTTGATGACACCTTCACCTGGTCGGCGGAGGTGCTGGCCGCCCAGGGCAAACGGATCGATCAGGTTTCCCTTGAGGAGATTGATTGGCTTTCTCGCCTGCGCCAGGGCCTGGAGAAAACCCGCCAGGGGTTTGTCACCCAGCTGCTTGAAAACCTTGGTGACGACCCCCTCACCCCCGAGGTGCTCGATGACCTGGAAGGCACCCTGCTGCGGGCCGATGTGGGCGTTAAGGCCACCGACCAGGTGCTCGAAGCCCTGCGAAAACGCCTCAATGAGGAGGTGGTCGACCCAAGCGAGGGGATCCGTTTTCTGAAGGAACAGCTCCGCGGCATCCTGGATCAGCCGATCCAGGCCAGTGCCCATGTCCTGCTGGCTCCCCAGCGGGATCGCCTCAACGTGTGGTTGATGGTGGGCGTGAATGGGGTGGGCAAAACCACCACCCTGGGCAAGCTGGCCAACCTGGCCGTGCGCAGTGGCTACAGCTGTTTGATTGCGGCGGCCGATACCTTCCGGGCCGCGGCCGTTCAGCAGGTGCAGGTTTGGGGTGATCGCAGCGATGTGCCGGTGATTGCCAATCCCAGCGCCAATGCGGATCCAGCTGCCGTGGTGTTTGACGCCATTGGTGCAGCCAAGGCCAAGGGCACCGAGCTGGTTTTGGTGGATACGGCTGGTCGGCTGCAAACCAAGCACAACCTGATGGAGGAGCTGGCCAAGGTGCGCCGCATCATCGACAGATTGGCCCCGGATGCGGTGGTGGAATCCCTGCTGGTTTTGGATGCCAGCCAGGGCCAAAACGGCCTCCGCCAGGCGATGGCCTTTGCCAAGGCCGCAGGCCTCACGGGCGTGGTCCTCACCAAATTGGATGGCAGTGCCCGCGGCGGGGTGGCCCTGGCGGTGGCCTCGGAAGCCGGATTGCCCATTCGTTTTGTGGGTGCCGGCGAAGGTATTCGCGATCTGCGGCCCTTCAACAGCTTCGAGTTTGTAGAGGCGTTGCTGGGCGGATAGCTCCCACCTTCTGGGTGACCCGGGCTGGATTGCCAGGGCTGGGTTGAAACCACGGCTAGCTTTCGTGTCCTTCCCACCAGAGCGGTGTTGTCAGCGTCGCCATCGGTGGGCCAAGGGCTCGACAACCTGAGCCAGGAGCAAAGGCGCCATCAGGACCTGCTGGCATCCCTGGCCTATGCCCTGCGCAGTTTCACGAACCTGGGCCGTTTTCTTGAGTTGGTGCCGCTGGTCACCAGCCGGCTGGTGGGGAGCCAGGGTGCGCTGTTGGTGGTCTTCCACGAGGACGGCCGTCTCTGGCGCGACCACTTGCAGGCCTTCCCCGCCGATCGATGGGCAGGTGGGCTGCGCCAATTGGCGGCTCTTCCAGATTCCGAACTGGGGGTCTGGAGTGGCGATCCCTCCGGCGTCGCCGACCTGGATCAAAGGGTCGGGCGGTTGCTTGGCGATGGCCAGGTGCTGGGTGATGGCCAGTTGCTTGCCACCTCGGTGGTGGCCCGATCCAGTCAGCGGGGCCGGCTCTATGTCTTTGCCCCCCGAGGTGAGCTGCCCTGGAATGAGGTTCAGAGCCTCCATCTGCAGCTGGTGGCGGATTTAGCGGGGGTGGCCCTCGAAGGTGACACCCTGCGGCAGGCCCTGCAGCGCCATGAACGCGTCGATCGCCAACTCGGCATGGGTGCTGAGATTCAGGCCGAGTTGTTGCCGAATCGTTGTCCCCTGATTGAGGGGGTCACGGTGGCGGCCCGCTGCCGCAGTGCTTTTGAGGTGGGAGGCGACTACTACGACTTCATTCCCACCCAGCCCCAGGGTTCGGGCCCTGGGCTCGCGGCGGCCCGGTGGGCCCTGGTGATCGGCGATGTGATGGGCAAGGGCGTGCCAGCCGGTTTGCTGATGGCCTTGCTGCGGGGCCTGTTGCGGGCCGAGGTGTTGAGCGGCCACGCGCCCGATCGGATCCTCCACGACCTCAACCAATTGGCCCAGGAGGACCTGGCCCACTCCCATCGCTTTGTGACGCTGTTTTATTCCGATTTCGATCCCCGTACCCGGCTGTTGCGCTACGCCAATGCCGGCCACCATCCGCCCTTGATCTGGCGCAGGGGCACCGGCCAGGTTGAACGGCTGGATGTCCCTGGGGTGGTGATCGGCTTGCAACCTGGGGCCGATTACGACACGGGCCAGACCCTGCTCGAGCCCGGTGATGTCCTCCTGTATTTCACGGATGGGGTCACGGAAGCCTTGGGCTTCAGGGGGGAGCGTTTTGAAGAGCACCGCCTGATTAACCAGTTTCAGATGGTCTGCCATGGGGATCTGGGCGCCCAGGAGATTCTCGATCTGTTGTTTGCCAGGCTCGATCGCTTTGTCGGGGCCGATCGCCAGCTCGATGACGATGCGTCGCTGATGGTGTTGAAGGTGGGCGACCAGCAGGTGTTGGCTTCCCTGCCAAGCTGAAGGTCTGCTACCAGCTCCCGGCGCTCGATGGCCTCAGATCCGATCACGACTGGCACCACCACTTGGAGTGATCGTTTTGATCAGGGGCTGCACCCTGCGATTGAGCGGTTCAATGCGTCGATCGGCTTCGATCTGGAGCTGCTGGAGCAGGATCTTGATGGCTCCGTGGCCCATGCCCGGATGTTGGGCCGATGTGGCGTGATCTCCGAGGCTGAGGCTTTGGAGCTGATCAGGGGCTTGGAGCTGGTCCGCGCTGAAGCGGCAGCTGGCCAGTTCAATCCTGGCTTGGAAGCGGAGGACGTGCATTTTGCGGTGGAGCACCGGCTCATTGCCTTGCTTGGGCCCCTGGGCAAAAAGCTCCACACCGGCCGCAGCCGTAACGATCAGGTAGGCACGGATGTGCGCCTCTGGTTGCGCAGCCAAATCGATTTGATCGATGGGGCCTTGGTGCGCTTCGAACGGGCCCTTTTGGCCCAGGCCGAGGCCCATGCCAACACCTTGATTCCTGGCTACACCCACCTCCAGCGTGCCCAGCCGGTGTGCCTGGCCCACCATTTGCTTGCCTACATCGAAATGGCAGAGCGGGATCGCTCCCGCCTGGCGGATGTGCGGCAGCGGGTCAATATTTCCCCCCTAGGCGCCGCCGCCTTGGCCGGTACGCCGGTTCCGATTGATCGGCGTCAAACCGCCGAGGAGCTCGGCTTTGACGATGTCTACGCCAACAGCCTGGATGCGGTGAGCGACCGGGACTTTGCGGTGGAATTCATGGCGGCAGCCAGCTTGGTGATGGTGCACCTCAGCCGTCTGAGTGAGGAGGTGATTTTGTGGGCGAGTGAGGAATTCGGCTTCATCAGCCTCACGGATCGCTGTGCCACGGGCAGCAGCCTGATGCCCCAGAAGAAAAACCCCGATGTGCCCGAATTGGTGCGCGGCAAGAGCGGTCGGGTGTTTGGCCATTTGATGGGCCTGCTCACCATGATCAAGGGCTTGCCTCTGGCCTACAACAAGGATTTCCAGGAAGACAAAGAAGCCCTGTTCGATGGGGTACGCACCTGCCGCGATTGTCTTGAGGCGATGGCCATCCTGTTTGAGGAAGGTCTGGAATTTCGGCCCCAGCGGCTCGAGGCTGCGGTTGCTTCTGATTTTTCCAATGCCACGGACGTGGCTGATTACCTCGTGGCCAAGGGCATTCCCTTCCGGGAGGCCTATCAATTGGTGGGCGGCTTGGTGAAGACCTGCCTGGCTGAGCAGGTGTTGCTCAAAGACCTTCCTTTGGAACGCTGGCAACAGCTGCATCCAGGCTTCGAGGCCGATATCTACGCCGCCATTGCTCCCCGCCAAGTGGTTGCGGCCCGCCGCAGTGAGGGGGGTACGGCCTTTGATCAGGTGGAAAGGCAGTTGCAGCGAATTCGCACCCGCTTGGCGACCGGAGGCCAGAAAGGTTGAACCGGGCGATTTAGTGTGGGTTGGTTAGAGGCCTAAGGGCCCACAGTTCAGCGGCCCCGAGGCCGGTTTTGGTTCGTGAGTATTTTCGTTGGCAACCTTCCCTTCCGTGCTGAGCAGGAAGACATATCGGAGTTGTTCTCACCGTTTGGTGAGGTGACAAGTTGTGCCTTGCCCCTGGAGCGCGACACCGGGCGTAAGCGCGGCTTCGCCTTTGTGGAAATGGCCGACGAGGAAGCAGAAACCAAGGCCATTGATGCCTTGCAGGGCGTCGAGCTGATGGGCCGTCCACTGCGGATCAATAAAGCGGAGCCCCGCGCTACCGGTGGCGGTGGCTATGGCGGTGGTGGCGCCCGTCGCAGCCCAGGTGGCTATGGCGGCGGTGCCGGAGGCGGCGGTGGTTATGGCGGTAGTGGTGGCGGTTATGGCGGTGGCGGCGGCGGGTACAACCGCGGCGGTGACACCAGTTATGCCGGTGCGAGCGACCGTGGTGCCAGCGATCGTGGTTCCGGTGCCCGCGGTTGGGAAGACCGCAGCTATGGCGGTGGTGCCCCAGCTGGTGACAGTTTTGACGCGGGGCGGACCCGGCGGCGCCGGAGCGGTGGCGGTGGTAGTGAGGCCAGTGGCAGCGGTTATGGCGGAAGTGGTGGTGGCTACGGCGGCAGCGATTACTACGGCGGCGCTGAGGGCTAAGGGCCCAGCCACCACCACGGTTGCTTAGTACCCGTGGGCTTCCAGTTGGCGGGCAGCGGCATCCAGCACCTCGGCGCCGGCATCCCGCTGCCCTGCGGCCTTGGTGAGCTGTTGGCGCCAGGCCCGTGCCCCTGCTACTCCCTCCACCACGTGGACCAGGTGTCTGGCGATTGGCCAGAGCCGATCACCCCGGCGGCGCCAGTTGTCGGCGTAGGTCATCAACCCCCGCACCACGGTTGAGGCCTTCGGCTTGGCGTGGCTGCCGTCGTTGAAGACGTCGTGATCCACCCCGGCCCAACGCAGGGGGTTGTGGTAGGCGGCCCGGCCCACCATGGCTCCGTCGACGACTTGCAACTGGGAGAGGCAGTCGCCCAGGGTTTCAAGTCCCCCATTGATTTCGATGGTGAGATCGGGCCGTTCGCGCTTCAACTGGTGAACCAGGTCGTAGCGAAGGGGCGGGATGGTGCGGTTCTGCTTCGGATCCAGGCCCTCCAGCCAGGCTTTGCGGGCATGCACGCCAAAACGCTGGGCCCCAGCGCCGGCCAGGGTGTCCACAAAGTGCAAGAGCTCGGCATAGGAATCGCGCTCATCAATGCCAATGCGGTGCTTCACGGTGACCGGTAGGGCGCTGGCCGTGGCCATGGCCGCCACACAGCGGGCGACATGGTCGGGTTCCGCCATCAGGCAGGCCCCAAACCGGCCTTTTTGCACCTTTTCGCTGGGGCAACCCACGTTTAAGTTGATCTCGTCATAGCCCCAGTCGGCGGCCAGTTGGGCCGCTTCTGCCAAAAGAGCCGGATCGTCACCACCCACCTGGAGAGCTAGGGGACGTTCGATCGGATCAAAGCCAATCAGCCGCTCCAGCCGGCCCCCCGGTTGGCTGGCTTCGGGCTGTTTGCGGGCATGGTGCAGGGCTTGCGCCACCACCATTTCGGTGTACAGGAGGCTGTGCCGGGTGATTTGCCGCATCAGCATCCGGAAGTGCCGATCGGTGTAGTCCATCATCGGAGCCACACTGAAGCGATAACTGGTTTGGCCGTGTTGCTCCATCCCCCCATGCTGCCTAGCCGTGTTCCCTAGTCGAGTAGCCGTGCTGGTGGCCGGTGGCGGGGCGGCCGGATTCATGGCGGCTATTGCAGCTGCAGAAGCCGGGGCCGCCGATGTGCACCTGTTGGAGGCCACGCTTCAGCCCCTCAACAAAGTGCTGATTAGCGGTGGTGGGCGCTGCAATGTCACCCATGCCTGCTGGGATCCGCGCGCCCTGGCGGGCCACTATCCCCGGGGGGGCAAGGCCCTGCGCGGGCCCTTTAGCCGTTTTGCTGCCGGCGATGCGGTGGCTTGGTTTGATGACCATGGCCTGGAGCTGGTGGAGGAGCCCGATGGGCGGATGTTTCCCCGCTCCAATCGCTCCGAATCGGTGGTGGCCACCCTGCGCCGGGCCGCCCAGGCGGCGGGGGTTCAGCTCCATACCGGAGTCCAATTGCAGAAGGCTGGGCCCCTGCCAGCCAGGGACGACGGCCCGGGAGGTTTCGCCCTTGAGCTGCGGGTTGCCCGCTCGGCGGATGGCGGCCAGCCCGGTTCAAACCGCCAAACCGCCCTGGCCTCCCAATTGGTCTTGGCCACAGGCAGCCACCCCAGCGGCCGGCAGCTAGCCGCCTCCCTAGGCCACGACCTTGTGCCGCCGGTGCCGTCGCTGTTCACCCTGGCCTTGGCGAACCATCCCCTCTTGGAGCTGGCTGGCGTGGTGATGGACCCCGTTGACCTGGAGTTGGACCTGGAGTTGGACCTGGATCTGCCCCCAGAGGGGGGCTCCCTAACTCCCACCCGCTTTCGTCAGCGCGGGCCCCTGCTGATCACCCATTGGGGCCTGAGCGGCCCCGCCACTCTGCGGTTGAGCGCCTTTGCGGCCCGAGCGTTGAAGCAGACGGCCTATCGGGGCCGGCTCAAGGTGGATTGGACCGGGGGCCGATCCCAGGCGGAGCTGGAAGCTTGGTTTGCCCTAGCTCGCAGGGATCAGGCCAAGCGGCAACTGGGAAATTGGCGGCCTTGGCCGGAGCTGGGCCGCCGCCTTTGGCTCCATCTTTTGGCTCAGGCGGGTGTGGATCAGGAACGCCGTTGGGCTGATCTGGCCAAAACCCACCAGCAGGCCCTGATCCAGACCCTGCGCGCCAGTGCCTATGCCATCACAGGCCGCGGTCCCTTTGGCGAGGAGTTTGTGACCGCCGGAGGCATTCCCCTGGGGGAAATCAACATGGCCAGCATGGAAAGCCGCCGCCAAGGCCAGCTGTATGTGGTGGGTGAGTTGTTGGATGTGGATGGCATCACCGGCGGCTTCAACTTTCAGCACTGTTGGAGTTCCGGCTGGTTGGCCGGCCAGGCCATTGCCGAGGCCCAGAGGGTTACTTGATTTTTTCAAACACCGAGAACATCGGCAGGTACATCGCCAACAGGATGGAGCCCACGATGCCTCCCACGAGCACAATCATGGCCGGCTCCAGCATGGCCGTGAGGGCCTTCACCGAGGCACCCACTTCGTCTTCATAAAAGTCGGCCACTTTGGAGAGCATGGTGTCCATGCCGCCTGTTTCCTCGCCGATGGCCAGCATGCTTAGGGCCATCTCAGGAAACACTTTTTTGCGCGTCAGAGCCACACTTAAGGGGATCCCTTCCTGCACATCGGTGCGGGAGTTGAGGATGGCATCGGCGATCACGGCATTGCCGGCCGTCTCGCTCACGATGTCGAGGGAGAGCAGGATTGGCACCCCGGCCCGGGTGAGGGAGCTGAAGGTGCGGCAGAACTTGGCCGTGGCCGTTTTTTGCAGCAGATCGCCAAACACCGGCAACTTCAACAACTCGCCATCCACCCGGCGGCGGCCAGCGGTGGTGGCATAGAAGCGACCAAACAGCCAGGCCGCCACCACCAACCCGCCGACCAGAAACAGGGAGAACGAGGAGCGCAGCACCTTGCTGAAATCCACCATGAGTTGGGTGAACAGCGGCAATTCGGCCCCCAGGTCTTCAAAGATGCCGGCGAAGGTGGGGATCAGAAAGATCGTCATCCCCAGAAACACCGACACCGCAATCACCAGCACCGCCACGGGGTAGCCCATGGCCCCCTTGATCTGGTTTTGGAGTTTGGCGTTGTCCTCGAGCAATTTCGCCAGCCGTTTGAGCGATTCATCCATCACCCCCCCCGCTTCGCCGGCTTCCACCATGGCGATCGTGAGCTTGTCAAACACCTGGGGCCACAGCCGCATGGCGTCGCCCATGCTGCCCCCCTGGTTCACTTCGCTGGAGAGACTTTGGAGGGCCCGCTTGAACAGGGGCTTGGTTTGTTGGGCGGCCATCAGATCGAGGCTGCGCACGATCGGCACCCCCGCATCCACCAGGGCCGCCAGCTTGTTGGCGAAGAGGGCCTTGTCGCGGATTCCCGGTTTGGCTTCCAGCAGCTGTTGCCAGTTGAAGCTGCCCGCTGGTGCCCGGTTTGTCTTGTTGGTTTTGGAGCTGGTGGTTGAGCTGGCTTCGAGCTTGGTGGCGAGGATGCCGCGCCGGCGCAGTTGGCGTTTGGCATCCAGCAGGTCGGTGGCTTCCACGCGCATCTGGCGGGCTTTGCCACCGCTGACCTGGTAGGTGGCAACGAAGCTGGCCATCCCTAAATCTGGCCGAGCAGGCGGAGCAGTTCGTCGGGTTTACCGGTTTTGCTGAGGGCTTCGGCCTGGCTCACGCTTCCCCCTTCCACCAGGTTGGCCAGGGCCCGCTCCAGGGTCTGCATGCCAAAGGAGCCACCGGTTTGGATCTGGGAATAGAGCTGGGCTGTTTTGCCCTCCCGGATCAGGTTGGCGGTGGCTGGGGTGTTGATCAGAATTTCCTGGGCCATCACCCGCCCGAATTGGCCGGGGGCTGGGTTGGTGCGTTGACACAGGGTTTGGGAGAACACGGCCAGCAGGCTGTTGCTCAGTTGTACCCGGATCTGGGTCTGTTGGCCGGCGGGGAACACATCCACCATCCGATCCACGGTTTGGGCGGCAGAGCTGGTGTGCAGGGTGCCAAGCACCAGGTGCCCGGTTTCGGCTGCGCTGATGGCCAGCTGGATGGTTTCGAGATCGCGCATTTCGCCCACCAGGATCACGTCCGGGTCCTCGCGTAGGGCTGCGCGCAGGGCATTGGCAAAGCTGCGGGTGTCCTCATTCACCTCCCGCTGATGGATCAGGCTGCGGGCGCTCGTGTACACAAATTCGATCGGATCCTCGATGGTGAGGATGTGTTCGGAGCGGGTTTGGTTGATGTGCTCCAGCAGCGCCGCCAGGGTGGTGGTTTTGCCGGAACCGGTGGGTCCGGTCACGAGCAGCAGACCCCGGGGTTTGCGCCCCATGGCCTCCACCACCGGGGGCATGCCCAGGCTGTCGAGCGGGGGAATGCGGCTGCCCAGGGCCCGCAGACAGGCGGCATAGGTGCCCCGTTGCCGGTACACGTTGACCCGAAAGCGGGAAACCCCCTTGAGCCCATAGGAGCAGTCCAGTTCCCAGGTCTGCTCCAGCTGCTTGCGCTGGGCGTTGTTCAGCAAGGCAAAGATCAGCCGGTTGCACTGCTCCTCATCGAGTACCTGCTCCCGAATGGGCCGCAGGTGGCCGTTGAAGCGGCCGTAGGGCGCTTGACCGGCTGCCAGGTGGAGGTCGCTGCCGCCACCCTCCACCAGCTCTTGCATCAGGTCTTCGATCTGGAGCTCCATTCCGCTAGCTCCGCCGGTGATTCCGCACCGTTCAACGTTAATTCCGAATGGTTAAACAGTACGGACATTCCAGCCACTCGTCCCGCAATCCCGCCCCACAGCTGCGGCAGGTGAGGGCGCTGAGGGACCGGGCCCGGCGCTCCGATTCCAGTCCGGCATCGGTGAGCAGCATCCGCTCCACCTCGTCGAGGGTGGTGTGCCCCTGGCGCACCAGTTCCAGGCCGTAGCCCAAGAGGGTTTTCATGCCACTTTCCAGGACCAGGCGCCGCAGCACATCGGTGCTGGCCCGCTTGGCCACGGCCGCGGCGATGGTTTCGGTCATGTTGAGGATCTCGTAGACCCCCACCCGGCCCCTGTAGCCGTTGCCTTGGCAGTGGGGACAGGCCCCTGGGCCGTGGTCGGGCGGATGGGCCTTGTAGAAGGTGACCGCCGTTTCATGGCTGGCCAGGAGGCCAAAGCGGCCCAGGTCCTCGCTGCTGGGTTGGTAGGCGATGCGGCAATGGCTGCACACCCGCCGCAGCAAGCGCTGGGAGACGATTCCGATCAGGGAGGCACTCACCATGAAGGGTTCCACGCCCATCTCATCGAGGCGGGCAATGGCGCTGGCCGCGTCGTTGCAGTGCAGGGTGGTGAGCACCAGGTGGCCGGTGAGGGCAGCTTCGGTGGCGGTTTTGGCGGTTTCGATGTCGCGGGTTTCCCCCACCAAGAGCACGTCCGGGTCCTGGCGCATGAAGGCCCGCAGGGCGGTGCTGAAGTCGAGACCCTTGTCGCGGTTCACCTGGGTTTGGGTGATGCCCCGCAGGGTGTATTCGATCGGGTCTTCCACCGTGGAGATGTTGATGCCCGGGTCGTTGCGCTCCGAGAGCAGGGCATAGAGGGTGGTGGATTTGCCAGAGCCGGTGGGCCCGGTCACCAGAATCATCCCGAAGGGTTTGGACCCCAGGGCCCGCAGGGCGGCCCGGGCGCCGCTGTCGGTGATCAAGGTGTCGAGGCCCAGCTGGGTGGCGCCGCTATCGAGCAGCCTTAGGCACACCTTTTCGCCGTGGCGGCTGGGCAGGGTGCTGACCCGGAAATCCATGGTGCGGCCGCGGTAGTTGCGCCGAATCCGGCCGTCCTGGGGAAGGCGCCTCTCGGCGATGTCCAGGTCGGCCATGATCTTGAAGCGGGAGGTGATGGCCGGCACCAGGGTCTTGGGCAGGTCCTCGAGCTGCTTATGCAGCACCCCATCGATCCGGAAGCGGATTTCCAAGCCCGATTCCTGGGGCTCCACATGGATGTCGCTGGCGCCGGCCTCGAGGGCTCCCACCAGGATCCGGTCCACCAGGCTCACCACCGGCGAGGACTGGGCGGCCCCCGAGGACACTTCTAGATCGTCGGGATCTTGGTGGGTTGTGAGCGCGCCATCGGCCACGGGTAAGGCCAGGCCCTCGATCCAGGAGCGCGGCAGCACGGGAGTGGGGGGCGGAGCCTCGCTAGGGATTGACGCCTGGGCAGGGGGCGAAGCCTCACGAAGGTTTTGAAGGGCTCCCAGCGCGTCGCTCAGATCGTCGGCCAGGGCAAGGCCAAAACTGGCTTGATCCTCGCCAAGCTCCAGGGCTTGGAGCAGGTGCTGGCGTTGCTCGGCTCCCCAATGGGTGGGAACGGCCAAGCGCAGCAC
>CAMDSS010000030.1 GCA_945907085.1 Cyanobium sp. NIES-981
AAAAAGCGGGCGGCGGGAATCGAACCCGCATCATCAGCTTGGAAGGCTGAGGTTTTACCACTAAACTACGCCCGCAGCAGTGCAAACGTACCAATGACGGTATGGCCTGCAAGCCCCTCGCTGCGAGATCCCCGAAACGAGATCCTCGAAGCGAGCTGCAGCATTATGGCCTCCGCTTTACCTAAATCCAGGAGTTAGCCCCCCTTGGCCACCACCGATGCCGCCGACCTGCGGGGTTTTCGCCGCCAGCGCCTGCTCTGGTCCTACGGCCTCGGTGATGCCGGTACCGGCATGGCCGCATCGCTGATCGGCTTCTATCTCTTCATCTTCTATACCTCCGCCGCCGGCCTGCCGCCGTGGATGGCCGGCCTGGTGCTGATGATCGCCCGCCTGTGGGATGCCCTCAACGACCCCCTCGTCGGCTGGCTCAGTGACAAAACCACCACCCGATGGGGGCCACGGATCCCCTGGATTCTGGTCTGTGCCATTCCCTTGGGCGCCGCCATGGCAGGGATGTGGTGGCTGCCACCCGGCCCCGTATGGGTGAAGTTTGCGGTGTTTGTGGCCATTTCGATCGTGGCCAACACCCTGTACACCTGCGTCAACCTTCCCTATGCGGCCCTCGCCGCCGAGCTCACCACCGACGAGGGGCTGCGGACGCGCCTCAACACGGTGCGGTTCACCGGTTCGATCCTGGCCAGCCTGCTGGGGATTGTGATTGGAGCCCTGCTGCTGGGCAACCACGACAACCCTGCCACCTATGGCCAGATGGGAATCCTTTCTGGCGTGGTGGTGGCCAGCGCCAGTCTGCTCTGCGGCTTGGGCCTCGCCCCCTCGGCCCGCAACTGCCAAAAGCCGATCAGCCAGGCCGGCACCACCCGGCGACTGCTCAAGCGGGTGCGCCAAAACCGCCGTTTCATCATGGTTTTAGGGCTCTATCTCCTGCTCTGGTGCGCCCTGCAGATCATGCAAACCGCCGCGCTGATCTACTTGCCAGTGGTGATGCACCTCCCTGAGGGCTGGAGCAACTGGATCCTGCTGCCCTTCCTGGTCAGCACCTTGGGCGGTCTTTGGGTGTGGAACGGCGTGGCCCAAAGCCATGGCCGCATCAGGGCCCTGCAATGGGGGGCAGGACTTTGGATTTTGGCCTGCACCATGGCCATGCTCATCCCACCTCTTGATGCGGCGATCGCCCCCACGGGATCGGCCAGCAATGCCGTGCGGCTGGTCCTCTTGCTGCTCACCATTGTGGTGGCGGGTACCGGTGCCTCCACCGCCTACCTGATTCCCTGGGCCCTACTGCCCGATGCGATCGATGCCGATTCGGAAAAGCCCGCTGGCCAGTACAGCGCCTGGATGGTGCTCGCCCAAAAAATCTGTATCAGCCTGGCCCTGTTTTTCTTTGGCAACCTGATGAGCTTCAGCGGTTATGTGGCGGCCAAAGCCATGGAGCAACCCGACAGTGCCCTGATCGCCATTCGCTTGTGCATGGGCTTGATCCCCGCCATCCTGGTCGTACTGGGGCTTGTGGTGATGCGACGCTGGCCCGAGAAAGGCCTGCATCTCAGCCACCACCTTTCATGAGTTACCACCTTTCATGAGCCAAGTTTTGTCATGAGTGGTTTTCCCCGATCAACCCGACGGCTCCGAGCCCCCCGCTGGCTACGGCGCCTGGGAGCCAGCTTGCTGATCGGCGGCCAGGCCATGAGTGCCATGGCCAAAGGTCAGATCAACTTCAACGACCTCACCCTGCAATTGCAGGAAGCAGGCCCTGGCAGCTTTTTGATTGTGTTCATCACGGCGCTCGCCGCGGGCACCGTGTTCAACATCCAAGTGGCTGCGGAGCTGACCAAGCAAGGGGCTGGCTCCACCGTGGGCGGCCTACTCGCCCTTGGCCTTTCCAGGGAAATTGCCCCCCTGCTCACCGCAACCCTGCTTACTGGCAAGGTGGCCACGGCCTACGCGGCCGAACTGGGCACCATGAAGGTGACCGAACAGATCGATGCCATCACCATGCTGCGCACCGACCCGGTGCAGTTTCTGGTGGTGCCACGGGTGTTGGCCATGGTGGTCATGGCCCCTGTGCAATGCCTGCTGTTTTTCTGGGTTGGGATCTGGTCGGGCCAGGTAAGCAGCACCTTGCTCTACAACATCCCGCCAACCGTGTTCTGGAACTCGGTGCGCACCTGGATGGAGCCTGACGACCTGCCTTCAATGCTGCTCAAGGCTGTGGTCTTTGGGCTCCTGATTGCGGTGATTGCCTGCGGCTGGGGGCTCACCACCAAGGGAGGGCCGAAGGAAGTGGGCACCACCACCACCGGGGCGGTGGTCATGATTTTGGTCACCGTTGCCCTGGTCGATGCCCTACTCACCAAGTTGCTGTTTGCCTAATGGAAAGTCGCCCCATGGATGATCCCCTGGGCCAGCCGGGCAGCCAGGGCGTCGTTCTTGCGCCGCGCTATGGCGTTCCCGTCGGTGTGGTGGTGCTGGGGCTGGGTTGCCTCGCCCTACTCCCCCTTTGGGGCGGCGCCCTTTGGCTGGCAGGGGTCGTGGTTGTGTTCGGGCTGTTTTTACTCCTGCAAGCAACCCTGTTGCGCCTGGAATTCGCCCCAGATGCCCTGCTGGTTTGGCGCCAAACCAGCCTGCTCAGGCGCTTTCCCTACGCCGACTGGCTGGGTTGGAAACTGTTTTGGCCTGCCCTGCCCGTGCTGTTTTATTTCCGTGAACAGCGCAGCATTCACCTGCTTCCCGTGTTGTTTGATGCCACAAGCTTGCGCGAGCAATTGGACCACCACCTGAGCTCGCTCCCCAGGGACCCGGATGCCAGCGATGCCTGAAGACTCAGCACCTCAAGAGTCCATGCCTGAAGACTCAGCACCTCAAGAGTCCATGCCTGAAGACGCAACACCTGAAGAGTCCCCCAGCGCCCCGGTGCCCCACCAAGGTGCGCCACTGGAGGAGCAAGATGCAAAGCCACACGAGCCCATGGTGGCCCTGGCCCTGACGGAACTGCGCCAACAGCGGAACGCTCTCCAAGCGGAAATCAGCGCCCTGGAGGGCCGTAGGGCCCTGATTCAAAAAGAGATTCAATCCACCTTCGCCGGCCAGGCAGATGGGGTAGCCCGCAGGATGAAGGGATTCCAGGACTACCTGGTGGGCGCCCTGCAGGATCTGGCCGTAGCCGCCGAACAAGTGGACCTGGTGCCCCAACAGGTGCTGGTCCAACCCTCCCCCCTCGATGCCGCAGCAGCCGCAACGGCTGGCAGCCCAACCAACGCACAAGCCACAAACGCCCCCCCGAGCCCCGGGGCTGCGGGGCTGTTCAGCCAGGACGAAGCCCTGATTCGCGAACGGCTGGCCTCCTTTGGCGGCCAGCCCGACTTCTATGCCGATGCCTGGAAACTCCGGCGCACCTTGGACGCCCCTGGATCCGCCTGCCTCGACGACTGGTTTCTTGGCCAGGGGGGCCGGGGCGCCCAGCCCAGCACGGGCAGTCGCAGCCGCAATGCCTTGGTGGCCTCAGCGGCGATCGCCATCCTGGGGGAGCTCTACGGCGATCGCTTCCAAACCCTGGTGCTGGCCGGCCAACCGGAACGGCTTGGGGAATGGCGACGCGGGCTTCAAGACTGCCTGGGCCTCGCCCGCGAAGACTTCGGCCCCACCAGCGGGATCGTGCTGTTTGAGCGGGCCGATGCCCTGATCGAGCGGGCCGATCGGATCGAGGAGCGGGGCGAGCTGCCCTTCATCGTGATCGACGCCGCCGAGCAGGTGGTGGATATTCCCGTCTTGCAATTCCCCCTCTGGCTGGCCTTTGCCGCCGGACCTGGCGAAATCAGCACCGAAGAAGAGTTCTACTAACCAGCCCCATGACCCCTCTGATTGCCATCCCCGTGCTTGTGGCGGGCTACTTACTCGGCTCCATCCCCAGCGGCTACCTCGCAGGCCGCTGGTTCAAGGGGATCGATATCCGCCAGGAAGGGTCGGGCTCCACCGGAGCAACCAACGTGCTGCGGGTGGTGGGCAAGGGTCCTGCGCTCGCAGTCTTTGTGGTGGATGTGCTCAAGGGCGCCCTGGCGGTGCTGCTGGCCAAGGCGGTGCTGGAGCCCCTGGGCCAGCCCCTCAGCCCCGCGGGCTGGCAAATCGATGGCTGGATCGTGCTCGCGGGCCTGGCTGGATTGGCTGGTCACATTTGGCCCATCTGGCTGGGCTGGAAAGGCGGCAAGGCCGTGGCCACGGGCCTTGGCATGCTGCTGGGGGTGTCTTGGCCGGTGGGACTGGCCTGCTTCGGCATCTTTCTGACGGTGCTCACCTTCAGCAGGATTGTGTCGCTGTCGAGCGTGGTGGCAGCCCTAAGCCTGCCCCTGCTGATGGTGGGCTCCTTCGGAAGCGGCGGGATTCGCCCCGCCTACCTGCTGCTAGCCGTACTCACCACCGTGCTGGTGGTGTGGAGGCACCGCAGCAATCTCGAACGGCTTTGGGCCGGCACGGAACCCAAGCTGGGCAGCAAGAAACCGGGCCCAGGAGCCGGCTAACGGGCTCGCCAAAGGGCAGGTTTGGGCCCTAGCCCAACTCTTGACTGCGTTGGGCGGCGGCCACCACAGCCTCGAGCAACGCCGATCGCACCCCGGCCTGTTCCAGCATCCTCAGCCCGGCCATGGTGGTGCCCCCGGGGCTGCTCACCATGTCCTTGAGCTGGCCGGGATGGAGCCCTTGCCCATCCAACAGGGCTGCCGTTCCGGCCAAGGTGCGGTGGGCCAACCGATGGGCCAGGTTGCGGGGCAGCCCGGCGGCCACGGCCCCATCCGCCATGCCCTCGGCCACCAAAGCCACAAAGGCGGGCCCCGATGAGGTGAGGGCCAAAAAGGCATCGAGCTGGGCTTCCGGCAGCTCATGGACCTCGCCCACCAGGCCAAACAACGCCTCCACCCAGGCCCGTTGGGCGCTAGAGACCCCGGGGCCAAAGGCCAACCCCGTGAGGCCCGCCCGCACCAAGGACGGGGTGTTGGGCACGGCCCGCACGCAGTGCCAGGCGGGGAAGAGCCGTTGCAGCCGCTCCAACTTGACGCCTGCCAACACGGAGATCAAGAGCCCCTGCTGGCCAGGGCTGGCGGCCAGGGCCACCTGATCGAGCTGTTGGGGCTTGACCGCGAGCAACACCACCGGAGCTGCCCAGGCTTCCGTGGGATCGGTGCCCACGGCCAGGCCATGGGCCTGGGCCAGCCGGGCGGCCGACGCCCCACTGGCAACGACGGCACGCACACCGGCACCCTCGACCAGGCCGGCCTCAAGCAGGGGAAACAGCAAAGCCTGGGCCATGCGGCCCAGGCCAACCACGCCCAGGGAGGGGGTGTTGTTCAAGGCGATGCTCAGATTGCGGTGTCCTGGCGGCCCCAAGCGGGACTCGGCGCTGCCTCAACGGGCTCGCTCACCTCACGGTTGACGATCGTGGGGGAGGAGGCTTCATCGCTGGAGGCCGTGGTGACGGTCACACAGCTGGGGGCAAACAGGAAGATGCTTTCGCCTACGCGCTCTTGATGGCCATCGATGGCGAAGGTACCGCCGGCCACAAAATCCACGGCCCGCTGGGCCTGATCCGGCTCCATCATCGTGAGGTTCAGGATCACGGTTTTGCGGTCCCGCAGGGCCTGAATAGCCCGCGGCATCTCATCGAAGCTGCGCGGCTCCATCAGGGTGACCTCGGACGAACCGGCCGAAAGCCCAGGCATGCCAATCACATTGGTGCCAGCAAACGGATCTTCCGTATTGAAGCTGGACGTCAGGGCCAGAGCATTGGAGCGACTGGTGGGAGCGGGCTCATCGAACTCGCCACCGTCGTAATCAAGCTCATCGTCATAGTCGCCATCGAGGTAGTCATCTCCAGAGACAACGGCACGCAGGCGAGAAAACAACGACACAGAGAAAACCTCAGGAGATCCTTATCCACCTAAATAACGTCTTCGCTCAATGAAGGCAAGGGTTCCAGCAGCAAATTCGTTGTGATTAGCCAGGCAAAGTGGCCCGCTGACCAAACACTCCGCTGCCAATCCGCACCCATGTGCTGCCGGCAGCCACCGCTTCAGGCCAATCGCCACTCATGCCCATCGAACGCTCAGGTAAGCCCAAGTGATCGGCCAGCCGGCTGCAGTCGCCAAACAAGGCCAGCCGTTCCTGGGCATTGCATCCCATCGGTGCAATCGTCATCAAGCCCACGGGCTGCAGGGGCTGCAGGGCGCCCAGCTCGGGCCATTGCTGGAGCAGAAGCTCCGGGTCAAAGCCAGTTTTATTGGGATCCGGCCGGCATTTCACCTGAAACAACACCCGGGGGCTCAGCCCTTCTTCGGAGGCAATGCGGGCTAACCGCTGGGCCAACGCCAGGCTGTCGATCGAATGGATCGTGCCGAAATGGCGCACCACCTGGCGGGCCTTATTGGCCTGCAAGCGTCCGATGAAATGCCAATCCAAGGGGGGCAGATCGGCCAGTTCGGCCTGCTTGGCGATGGCTTCCTGCACCCGGCTTTCGCCAAAGCTCATTTGGCCCAAGACCGCCGCCTCGCGAATTAACGCCGCGGGATGGCCCTTGCTCACCGCCAACAGGCGGGCTCCCTGGGGAAGGGCGAGACCCAGGGCCTCCAACCGTTGGCCAAGCGACAGGCTTTCGCCGGGCCCGGGATGGTTCAAATGAAGGTTTGATCGAACAATTGGCGCCAGTAGCCATGGGCCTGGACCCCTTCCCGCCGGGCCCGGGCCAGATTTTGCTCGGCGAAATGGCGGGCATCCATCAGGGGCACCACCTCAAAACTGGCTCCCTTCGCCTGGAGGGTGACCACAAAAAAGATGCGCTGGGCATAGAGCGTGGCGAACAAATCCCGGTCCTCGGCGACCTTGGCGACCCGGTAAAGCATCCCAAACGTGGGATGGTTGAGGTATCGCTCTGTGCTCACTCCGTCTGTAGCGCTTATGCCATTAAAGGGCACCGGCTTTCCAGCGCAGCAACAGCAGCACCACCAAGCCACCACAACCGAAGGCGTTGGGCCGCAAGGCGGCCGGAGCCATTTGGTGCAACTGATCCGCCGGAACCCAATAGCCCCCGCGGGCCATCAAGGCTTCCGCCCCCTGCTCTGAGCGCAGCAACACGTTGGCCAGGAGCCGCTCCCCCAGGGCCAACACCAGGCCCAGGCAGCCACGCCAACCCAGGCTCTTGAAATTCACCGCACGGGTGGCAACCGAGCGCAAAAGGTTTTGCAGTTCTTCTTGCACCAAGGGCAAAAAGCGCAGGGCCAACAGCAAGGTGAAGCCCAAACGCTCCACGGGCCAGCCCAGCCTGACCAGGGGTTGGAGCAGCCAACTGATCGCCCACACGAGCTCTTCAGGCGGGGTGGTGAGCAGCAACAGGTTGGCGCTATGCACCAGGGTGAACAGCAAGGTGGCGCCATTGAGGCCGAGCTCGGCCGAGCGCCGGCTCACCGAAATCGGGCCCCAACGGGCCAGTTCCCAGGCTTCCCCGGCCCGCTGAGGCGGCGCACTCTGGGGGGCACCCGGGGCCAGCCGCACTTCGCTGGGCGGGCGTTGCGGGGGCGCCGCCGGCACCGAGCCCTCGGGCAACACCGCCGAAAGCAAACCCACCAGCAGAGCCAACACAACCAGGGCCGGCAGGCTGCGGCGCCAGAGCCGCCAGGGCAAGCCACTGGCCGCGGTGATCAGCAGCAACAGGTTGGCGCTATGCACCAGGGTGAACAGCAAGGTGGCTCCATTGAGGCCTAGCTCGGCCGAGCGCCTGCTCACCGAAATTGGGCCCCAACGGGCCAGTTCCCAGGCTTCCCCGGCCCGCTGGGGCGGCGCACTCTGGGGGGCACCCGGGGCCAGCCGCACTTCGCTGGGCGGGCGTTGCAGGGGCGCCGCCGGCACCGAGCCCTCGGGCAACACCGCCGAAAGCAAACCCACCAGCAGAGCCAACACAATCAGGGCCGGCAGGCTGCGGCGCCAGAGCCGCCAGGGCAAGCCACTGGCCGCGGTGATCAGCAGCAACAGCCCCACCAGGGAAAGGCGCCAGAGCGGTCCAGCCAGGATGGGGGTGATTAAAAAGGCCAGGGTCCAGGCGAGCTTGAGCCGGGGATCGAGCTGCCGCAGCCAGCTGCCGCGCCCCCCCTGCTCCTCGGCCACGAATTGGCCGATCGGCAACTGGCGCAGCCAATCCATCAGTGGCGAGCTTGTTGGCGGGCCAACTCCTTCTCGGCATCCCGCTGCTGCTTCCCGCGCCAAAACAGCTTGATCGGGGTGCCCTCAAAGCCCAGACCTTCGCGAATCTGGCGTTCCACGTAGCGGCGATAGGTGTCGCCAAACAGCTTGGGCTCGTTGACAAACAGGGTGAAGCTCGGGGGGCGTACAGCCACTTGGGTGCCGTAGTAAATGCGGCCCTGGCGACCACCGCGGCTGGTGGGAGGCGAGCGCCAACTCACGGCCTCCTGGAGCACCTCATTCACCACCGAGGTGGACACCCGGCGGCGGTGCTGCTCCACGGCCAGCAGGGCCAAGGGGAAAATGGCCTGGACCCGCTGGCCATTGAGGGCCGAGGTGAACAACATCGGCGCCCAATCCAGGAAGTAGAGCTTGGCGCGCAGCTCCTTTTCCATGGCCGGCATGGTGTGGCTGTCTTTCTCGATGGCATCCCATTTGTTCACCACCACCACGCAGGCGCGGCCGTCTTCTTCGATGCGGCCGGCCAGGCGCTGGTCCTGTTCGGTGACGCCATCGAGGGCATCAATCACTAGCACGCAGATATCGGAGCGCTCGATGGCCTTGAAACTGCGGTTAATGCCGAAGTACTCGGGGCCGTAATTCACCGAACGGCGGCGGCGAATGCCAGCCGTATCGAGCAATTTCCAGGTTTTGTCTTCCCGCTCAATCGTGGTGTCGATGGTGTCGCGGGTGGTACCCCGGATCGGGCTCACGATCGCCCGGTTCTCACCGCAAACCGCATTCAGCAGGCTGGATTTCCCCACATTGGGCCTGCCAATAATCGCCAGCTGGATGGGCTCCTCCTGGCCTTCGATCAGTTCGGTGGCAGGCAAAAAACTGATCACCTTGTCGAGCAGATCGCCGGTGCCGGCACCGTGGATCGCTGAGATGGGAAAGGGCTCGCCCAAGCCCAGGGTCCAAAAATCGGCCGCCATGGCCAGGCCCGCATCCGGCGACTCGCACTTGTTCACCGCCAGCAAGGTGGGCACCCCTTGGCCCCGCAGCCACTCGGCGATCGATTGATCCGCCCCGGTCAGGCCCTGTTGACCATCGACGATCACCAGGGCCACGGAGGCTTCCGCCAAGGCGAGGTTGGCCTGCTCGCGAATTTCGGGCAGGAATTCACTGTCGTCGTCGAACACCAAACCGCCCGTATCCACCACCTTGAAGGTGCGGTCGCCCCAGTACCCCTCTTGGTAGGTGCGGTCCCGGGTGACCCCCGGTTGGTCGTGAACAATGGCTTCCCTGCTTCGGCAAAGCCTGTTCACCAGGGTGGATTTGCCCACGTTGGGCCGGCCAATGATGGCCACTACTGGAAGCGCCAAAACGGCTTATCCCTGTCTACTGGTCTTGACTTGACCCTACAGAGCGATGGTGCCCGCCTCCAAACCCCTAGCTCATCCCACGGGTAAATCGCCAGGGTGGCCGGCGACCGGATCGGCGGGGGCATCCCTTAAGGCCGGTAGGGGGCCTTTATCTGCCAAAGGCTCGCCCCGCTCGGCCAGGTGGGCCAGCAACCAATTGACGGCGGTGGCCCGGCGGGTGCGCCTGGGGTAGAGCTCCCCAATGGTGTAGCCGGCAAAGCCCAGTTGCTGCTTGAGCAATTGCTTGTGCTCTTTGGCAATCGAGCGGGTGAGGCGCACGCTTGCGGGCCGCTCGGCAATGAACTGGGGCTCCACAGGGAACGACTCCAGCCAATCGGCGCTTGCCCCGGGGCCGGCGCTCCAAACGCCGGAGCCATCGGGGGCGTAGCCCAGGCGCGGCCAGATCAATTCACACACGAAGCGATCGCTGGTGCGGTCGGCCAATACCGCCTCCAACAGGGCCCGGCTCAGGGGGAAGGCCTCGGCCGTGGTGGCGGCTGGCACAGGGGGGCAAGGCAGCGAGCCCTGAGAATGGATCCACGATGGTCCTCTTTTCAAGTCCACTCCAGCTGGCCGGCAATGGCACGCCCCGCCAGCTGGGCTGCCGGGTGCTCCAGTCCCCGTTGGCGGGGGTGAGCGATCGGATTTTTCGCGGCCTGGTGCGCCGCTGGGCCCCCGAGGCCCTGCTGTTCACCGAAATGGTGAACGCCACGGGGCTGGAGCTGGGCCACGGGCGCCAAAAGGTGGAAGAGCTCAGCGAGGAGCCGGGGCCCGTGGGGGTGCAGCTGTTTGATGTGCGGCCGGCGGCCATGGCGGAAGCGGCCCGGCGGGCCGAGGCCGAGGGCGCCTTTTTGATCGACATCAACATGGGCTGCCCGGTGAAAAAGATCGCCAAAAAAGGTGGCGGCAGTGGCTTGATCCGCGATCCCGAGCTGGCGATGCGGATCGTGGCGGCGATCGCCGCGGCCGTGCGGATCCCGGTCACGGCCAAAACGCGGCTGGGATGGTGCGGCAGCAGCGCCGATCCCGTGGGCTTTGCCACCCAGCTGCAAAACGCTGGAGCCCAACTGCTCACCCTGCATGGCCGCACCCGGGAGCAGGGCTTCAAGGGCCAGGCCGATTGGGCGGCGATTGCCCGGGTGAAAGCGGCCCTCACCATCCCGGTGATTGCCAATGGCGACATCCACACAGGCGCCGACGCCCTGCGCTGCCTTGCCCTCACCGGTGCCGATGGGGTGATGGTGGGGCGGGCCACCATGGGAGCCCCCTGGATCGTGGGCCAAATCGATGCGGCCCTCACCGGGAGCCCCGAACCCCCCACCCCGGGCCCCGAACAGCGGCTGCAGCTCGCCGCTGAGCATCTCCAGGCCCTGGTGGCCGCCAAGGGGGAGCACGGCCTGCTGATCGCCCGCAAACACATGGGCTGGACCTGCCAAGGCTTTGCCGGCGCCGCCCCCCTGCGCCAGGCCCTGATGGGGGCTCCCACCTCGGCTGAGGCCCTGGCCCTGCTCGATCAGGCCTTAGGGCAAAACCTCGGGCCAACCCTGGCGAATCAATAAGAGAGAGAAGTAGGGCTGCTCGTCGGCAGGCATGGCAGCTGCGCTCGCCAGGAGCTGGTCGGGCCAACCCACCCGCTGGGCAAACAGCGACCCCTCCAGCAAGCCGCGGGTGCCCAGGGCCTGGCGCACCCAACTCCAGCGGTGGCCAAGTTTGAGCAGGGCCAGGATCCAGTGGGAGGCCGCCGCCTGCTCCAGCAGGGCCTCCAACTCCGCCAGGGTGTCGGGGGTGGGGCGAATCAGCAGGCCCTCCTGCTGCAAGGCCAGGGGCCAGGGCATCGCCAAGCTCGAAGCCGCCGCCGCGGCCGCCGCCACCGAGGTAATCCCCGGGATCACCGTGACCGGGCAGGCCGGATGGCGCTCCGCCACAGCCAGCAAGACATAGGAGGCGCTGGCAAAGAGGGAGGCATCCCCTTCACAGAGCAGCACCACCGCCAAACCCTGGGCCACCGTCCCCGCCAACTGGTTGGCCGCGTCATGCCATGCATCGATGCGGGGCTGGGCATCAGCCACCATCGGAAACAGCAGGGGCAGGCGCCTCTGGTGGCTGCCAATCCATGGCGCCGCAATCGTGGCTGCCATGCCAACGGCCCCTTCCCGCGCCACGGGGTAGGCCACCACATCGGCCGCCCCAATCGCCCGAACCGCTGCCACGGTCAGGAGGTCAGGGTCGCCAGGGCCGACGCCCACCAGGGTCAGGCCAGGTGCCCGGATGGAGGGTTCAGTCAACGGCTGGCTGCGGCCATCGACTCTTTCTAAGGCTGCGGCCATTTTCTAGGGTTGGTCGCAGAAGGGAATGCCCCATGAGCCTTCTGGCCATCTACACCCATGCCAGCTCGCCTGGTGTTTCAGCGCCCCTGCCCGAGCTGATTACCAGCGACGCCGCGCTGATTGCCGCCGAGCTCGCCCCCCGGGGGGTGAGGTTTCAACGCTGGGAGGCCTCTGCCCAGCTGCCCCCTGGCGCCGACCAGACCCAGATCCTGAGTGCCTACGCCTCGGATGTGGCCCGGGTACAAGAGCACGGGGCCTACCCAACGGTGGACGCGATCCGCCTCGAACCCAGCCACCCCGATCGGGCCGCCCTGCGCCAAAAGTTTTTGGCTGAGCACACCCACAGCGAAGACGAGGTGCGCTTCTTTGTGGAGGGCCGGGGCCTGTTTTGCCTCCACATCGGCGAGGAGGTGCTGCAACTGGTCTGTGAGAAAAACGACTGGATCTCCGTGCCCGCAGGCACCAAGCACTGGTTCGACATGGGTCCAAATCCCGCCTTTTGTGCCCTGCGCTTCTTCGACAATCCCGAAGGCTGGGTGGCCGCCTTCACCGGCGACCCCATTGCCAGCAGCTATCCCCTACTCGACGAATTGATGGACGGCCGATAGGTCATCGATGGCAGATCATCTCAGCCGTTTTGAACCCCAAAGGAGTGGAATCGCACCTCCTGGGGACCTGCCAGCACCCCCTGCAACGCCGCCACTTCCGCCGCCGCCAGCTCCTGCAACCGGGCGACGGTGGCTTGCCGGCCAAAGCCCTTTTCCGCCAACATCCAATACAGGCCGAAGTGGCGGGCCTCACTGGCCACCAGCTCGCCATAGAGGCCCCGAAGCGCCGGATCCGGGCTGTGCTCGGCCAAGAGGGCCATGCGCTCATGGCTGCGGGCCTCAATCAAGCCCGCCACCAGGAAGGAATCGAGCCTGCACTGGGGTTCGTCCCGGCGCACCTGCTTGGCCAAGCTGGCCCCATAGGGCGGAGCCGCCAAGGGCCTAAGGGCCTGGCCCCTGGCCTGGAGCACCTGCAGCACCTGCTCAAAATGCTCCAGCTCCTCCCTTGCCAGGGGGCTTAAGGCCCCGGCGAGCTCTTCGTCGCTCTGATAGCGAAACATCAACTGCAGGGCCACCCCGGCGGCCTTGCGCTCGCAATGGGCGTGGTCGATCAACACCAGCTCTGGCTCGGCGATGGCCTGCTCAAGCCAAGCATTGCTGCTGGGGGCGGCCAGCCACTTCACCCGGGCGGTACCCGCACCATCCATGCTCAAACCCCGCGCAGGTGGCTTACCAGGCCGTCTAGGGCTAGGCGGTAGCTGGTGGGGCCAAATCCACAGATCACCCCCACGGCCCGATCGGCCAGATAGGAGTGGTGGCGAAACGGCTCGCGGGCATGGGTGTTGCTGAGATGCACCTCCACAAAAGGAATGGCCACCGCCAGCAGGGCATCGCGCAGGGCCACCGAGGTGTGGGTGAAGGCCCCGGCATTGATCAGGATGCCCGCCACTTGGCCGTTGGCCTGGTGGATCCGGTCCACCAGGGCCCCCTCATGGTTGCTCTGGTAACAACTGATCGAGGCCCCCAGGGCCGAGGCCTGCTGGCTCAGATCAGCGTTGATCTGGTCAAGTGTGGCACTGCCGTAGAGCCCGGGTTCGCGGGTGCCCAATAGGTTGAGGTTTGGGCCGTGGAGGGCGAGCAACAGCATGGGATTCGGGGTGGGGCCGGCTGGTAAGTTCTTCCGGTGTGGTTCGGGTCGGTGCCCGAGTGGTTAATGGGGGCGGACTGTAAATCCGCTGGCTCTGCCTACGTTGGTTCAAATCCAACCCGGCCCACCTTCCACATGCCCTTGTAGCTCAGTGGTAGAGCACTCCCTTGGTAAGGGAGAGGTC
>CAMDSS010000031.1 GCA_945907085.1 Cyanobium sp. NIES-981
CCGATCCCTGCTCACCAGGGTCCTGGCGCTGAAGCGCCTAATGCGCAGCAACGACGACTGGGGCGTGATCGCCGGCAAAACCATGGCCCTCGGTCCAAGCAGCATCGAGGGCAACGGCAAAGCGCTGTGGCTCATCGATACCGCAGGGGCATCCCGCTTCGGTGTACCCGGCGCCTGCAATCCATCTGCCCTCGGCTCAGCCCTTGGAAGCAGCAACGCAAACTTGCAAACCAAGCTCTGGCCCCTCCAGGGCAGCGACTTTCCCAGCCCGGGGATGTTCGACCAACTTGCCGCCCTCGATCAGGTGAGCGGCACCAACCCGTCCCAAAGGCGCATCTGGAAAATCGATGACAAACGCAGCACCACCTGCACCGGGGGCACCCCCAGCAATGGCGGCACAGGCGAAGCGATCTGCACCCGGGGTGAAACCAGCAGCACCTGGACGAGCGCTGAATCCGCCGCGAGCGTGAAGCGGTTGGGTGGAGCTGGCAGCAGCATCACCGCGATCACCATCCACGCCGACACCATTTGCGGGGGAACGGGTACAACCCAGCCCTGTCTGATTTGGATGGAGAGCATTCAGCTGCGCAATGGCGCCACGCTCTCCATAGAAACGGCAAGCAACGGGGGGGCCAGGCCCGTTGTTCTGCGCCTGTTGCGGCCGCAGGAAACCATCAACCTCACCAGCGGCAAGCTCTGCCAGGCCGATTTCAGCGCCAGCGCCTCAATCCCCCTGCCCTGCAGCAGCAATCCCAAAGCTGAAAACCTGGCGATTGTGGCAAGCAATGGCGACAGCGCCTCCAGCTGCACCACAGCCACCCAAACCCTCAAATTTGGGGGCTCAAGCCTGCCCGCTGCCCTGGTGCTGATACCCCAAGGCACCGTGGCGATCAACGCGCCGGCCTCGATGAACGGCCTGCTGTGGGCCGGCAACATCTGTGCGACCCCTGGACTTGCAATCTCCTCGAACAACACCAGTGGCAGCAGCATCATCGATGGCTTCAAAAGCCTCTGGAAATGGGATAGCAGCCTCACCTTTGGTCGTACCGTCACCCGGGGGATTCGGGGCACGGGCCTCGACCTCTTTAGGCGCTGGTAGCCATGAAACGTCGGCGCCACCTACGGAAGCCGAAAACTGCATCAGGATTCAGCCTGGTGGAGGTACTGATTGCTGCAATCATCCTCTTCATCATGCTTCTCAGTGCCAATAAAGCCTTGCTACTGGGCATGGCAGGCACAAGACAAGGGGCCAGCCGTACGACACTCGAATCGGAAATTCTCAATGACATTGAAATTATCCAGGGAATCGATTCAAGCCTGAGCGGTGACCTCAATGGCTGCGGATCAGTCGGGGGATCAACCTATCTCAAAACGCAGGTTGAAAGCCTTAATCCTGTGTCAACCGATCGAACCTGGCAGCGAAACCTCGACAACACAGAACCAACCATCCTCACCATTACCTATAGCTTTGAGATTCCAGAAGCCACCGGCATTGGCACCGGCATTGAAAAGCGCGTACTTGAAATTAACCCCAGTTTTCTGACCGAGTGCCCAACATGAAGCAAGGCTATTCCGCCAACTCAGGATTCTCCCTGATTGAGCTCCTCGCCACCATTGTGATTGGCTTGATTTTGGCCATGGCCGCCGTTCCCCAGCTGCAACAGCGCTTTAAGCAATCCCAAGTGGATGCCTACACCAGTCGACTGGAAGCTGGAATCAACCAAATGAAGGCAAGCATGATCAGCCGCCAGGATGCCTGCACCATTGAGTTTCCCCTTGGCGCAGGCACCGAAGCAGAAATCAAACCATCGGCACTGGAAAGCCTTCAAATTGACACCCAAGGAGCAGGCAGCAACTGCCCAAAACCCACATCCATGGGTCGATCAGGCGGAAGCAACCTGAGCATGAACCTTACAGACCTGAGGCTCGTGAACATCAAACAAACCCTTAGCCCAAATCAAGCCAATGACATCCGCCTCTTGATTTCTCCCACCAGCATCTCGATGACCACCATTGGTGGCGTTACAGCTCCCGATGCCAGTATGAGCACCTCACCGCTGATCATTCGCATCCGCTCTAAATCGATGCATTCTGAAGCCAAGGGATTTGAACGCTGCCTGAAGCTTGAACCAATGACTGGAACCCTGATCAGGGGAACATGGCTTGGCACCACATTTGGGCAAGGAAGCTGCAAGCGAAACCAATGAACTCAGCCAACTCTCAGCGAGATCGAAGCAGCTCTTTGTGGAAAGATCGATGACAACAAGTCATACTAAAACCAAGCCAAAAGACCCGCTCCCAGACCCGCAATCCAACCCAACCATTCAGCCTCCCATCCTCCCGTGAAACGCCCGACCCCAACCCAGCGCTATCGAGCCCCCCAGGGGAATCGGGGCTTCACCCTGACGGAGACGCTGGTGTCGGCCGCCGCCGGGGCAGTGTTGATTACGGGCGGAGCCATGGCCCTGCGCACGATCAGTTCGTCGATGAATCACAGCGGCAATCTCTCCAGCCTGCGCTCGAGTGCCACCAGCGGCATGCGCTTGCTGCGATCCGAAGTGCAACGCAGTCTTTACATTGTGGTCAAAGGGGGCAGCCACGATAGCGAGCGCGACTACACCAACCTCAACGATCCCAATCACCCAGAATACGCGGAAAGCATTACTGAATGTAAGACATTAGCAGGTAATGGGGTTTTCAATCCCCTGTTTGGTCTCAAGATGGCGGAGCTCAATACCCCGGTGATCTACGGGCTGGGCCTCTCACAAAACGGCAATGATTATGCCCTGATTCGCTGTGGCGCCCCCCTCAATACTGATGGACGCTACGAAACCGAACAGCCCACCTTGGCCACAATTCTCGAAAATATCGGCAAGATTCCCTGCACCAAAACCACTGGCACATGCGTCGTACCCAAAAACAGCCAAGGTAAAGACATGACCCTGGCCGAGATTGCAGCGGCCGTTGATACATCGCTTGATACCACCAACCACAGCAAACCCAGCACCTACCTCCAGCCCGCCCTGGCCATTCAGACCGACTCGATCCGCAAACTTCTCAAACTGGTGGACCCCACGGATCCAGCGGATTCAGTCAACTACAGCTTCTTGCAACTACCTGGAGGCACCAGTGATGCCACCGTCAACCTCGACATGATGGCCTATGCCAGGGCCGACAAGGTTGTCCGGGATGATGCCTATTACGACGTCATGAATGGCGACTCCACATCGACAACGCAACCCACAGCTCTATCGGGTTGCACCGGAACGACCTGCAGTTTTTATGGGATTCCAGTCACCAGTGATGCCATTCAACTGATTGTCGATGGATCAGGCTCCATGAGTGCCTGCATTACCTGGGGGAGCACCACCAACAGCACAGCGCGCATCTATTACAACGGGTTCTCTTATACCACCACCAAACGCAACTGTCTGGTTACCCGAATGGAGTCATTGCAAAACGAATTGCGAAATTTGCTAATGTCGCTGCCCAGCACGGCGCGCATCAGCCTGCAAGCCTTTAGCTCATCTGGCTATCTCAACCACCGCCGGTGGATGAATGGCGACCTACTCCCACTCAGCGATGCTAATCGCGCGAGTGCCCTGGCCTTTGTGAATTCCCTTTCTTCCGGTGATGTGAAGAGCTGGGGTGGCACATCACCCTGGACCACCCTCGACAAAGCCTTTGCCAACACCAGCGCCAAATCGATCTACTTCATGACCGATGGCGATCCGAATAACGACCGAGAAGGAGGCATTTGGTCGTTTATTGACTTTAAGCCAACGGCCACGACCTATCTAAGTATGAACAATGGCCGCAGTCTCAAACTGATTGTCAACACCGTATCGATTGGCCAAGACTCTCCCTGGCTGAAGCTCATCAGCGATAGCGCCAGCGGCACCTATAAAATGGTTAACCAGGCCTACACAGCCGGGACCTAGGTCATGGCCCGAGGATGAAGCAACGTTCCTCATGGCGGCAACACCTGCTCGGCAGCATCGAGGGGCAGCTGAAACTGGCTACGGGCCTGGTACTCCTGCTCGGCTTCAGCATCGCCAGCCTCGGAACCCTGTTGGTCACCCGCCAAAACCTCATTCACGACTTAGAGGCCGATAGCGCCAGCATCAACCGTTCGATCGTCGGTGAAGCCAAGGCCTTGATCGCCTTGCCCAGCCTGGAACGCAACAGGCGGCTGCTTCAAGCCAGGGAGCGGCAAACCAATTGGAAACACACGGTTTGGCTGGAGCTGGCCGATGGCACCGATTTGCTCCCCAGCCATTCTGAAGGCTCCGTGCCCCCCGAAGTGATCTGGGAATTGGTAGGACGTGACAACCCCTCGGCCAGCACGGTGGCGCGGGAAACCCAATGGATTGACGGAACCACCGTTCTTTCCCTGCGGCAGAACACACCCATTCCCGGACTCAAAGTCGGAGTAGCCCAAAACATCACGGCATTTAGTCGGGCCATCAACCAACAGGTCTTCCTACTGGCCATCACCTGGGGAGGGGCCCTGCTGTTGAGCCTGCAAGTCACATCCCTCCTGGTGAGGCGGATTGTCAAACCCCTGCGCCAACTTGGGGCAGCGGCGGCAGATGTGAACTCCGAAACCCTTCCCCAAAGCCAAATCCTGCTCAACGATCCCCCCCTCGAAGTGGCGGAATTGGCAACGGCCTACAACGCCCTAATGGCCAGATTGGCCCATGCCTGGCGCCAACAACAGGAATTTGTGGGCAGTGTCTCCCATGAATTGCGCACTCCCCTCACCATCATCTCCGGCTATCTGCAGCGCACCCTGCGGCGCGACGGCAACCTCACCCCCACCCAACGGAACGATCTCGGCATTGCCGCGGATGAAACCGATCGCATGAAACGCCTACTGGGCGATTTGCTCACCCTGTCGCGCAGTGACTGCAGCCGCCTTGAATTGGTACGGCAACGCATCGATCCCTTGCCCTTGTTGCAGGAGTTGGTGGACCAAAGCAGCCAGGCCCTAGCCAGACCCATTGCCTTGGAGCACCATTGGCCAAAGGGTCAGGGTCATCGCCAGATCCTGGCCTGCCCGGACCAGCTCAAACAAGTGCTGCTCAATCTGATCGAAAATGCTGATAAATATTCCCCCAAGAATTCCCCCATCGAAGTAGGTCTGTTGCAAACATTGACCGGCTCCACCATTCAAATCAAAGACCACGGGGATGGCATCCTCCCCGAGGAACTTCCCCATATTTTTGATCGCTTCTACCGGGGCTCCAGCAGCCATCGTCAAGCCGGTTCAGGCCTGGGGCTCTCCGTGGTTCAGCTCCTGGTGGAAGCCATGGGGGCAGCGATCCAGGTCGAGAGCAGCCCAGGCCAAGGAAGCTGTTTCAGCCTCCACTGGCGGGCGGATCCTCCCCAAGTTCCAGCATGAGCAACCCCAATCCGCTACACATCCTGGTTGTTGATGATGAACCCCTCATCACCAGCCTGCTCCAAGGGGAGCTCGAACTGGAGGGCTATGCCGTCAGCACTGCCAACGATGGCACCAGTGGCCTGATTGCGATCCGCAGTACTCCCGCCCCAGACCTGATACTTCTGGATTGGAATCTGCCGGATTTCAGTGGCCTCGAAATTTGCCGCAGGGTCAGGGCCACAGGCTTGGCGATCCCCATCCTGATGCTCACCGCCCATGACGCCATCAAAGACAAGGTGGAGGCCCTCGATGCGGGGGCCGACGACTACCTGATCAAGCCATTTTCAATCGAAGAACTGCTTGCCCGCCTGCGGGCCCTCCACCGTCGGGCCATGCCAGCCGGTGCCGATGGCAACGACCCCGACCACCTTCATGTTGGTGATCTCAGCATCAACCTGGCCAGCCACGATGTGGAGCGGGCCGGCCAAACCATCCAACTCTCCAATAAGGAATATCAGTTGCTGGTCTTCCTGATGCAATCCCCCAACAAAGTGCACTCCCGCTCCGACATCCTCCATGGCGTGTGGGGAGACGACTTCTTTGGCGACGACAACCTCCTGGATGTCTACATCCGCTACCTACGCCAAAAAATCGAGGCCCCCCACCTACCCAAACTGATCCACACCGTGCGCGGTGTGGGCTTCATGGTGCGGCAGGAAGCTTGAGGGCCCGCCAAAGCGAACTCAACCGGCCCAACCAGGAGCAGCCGTGGCCTCAGCACTGATGCGTTGGCCAGGGGCGGCGCCTGGGCCTGAAGCTTGACCACTAGGGAAGACCTGATAGAGGCGCATGGCCACCAACTGGCGGGTGGGATCGAAACAAGCGGCGAAACCCTCCTGCCCCGATCCATTGAGATCCTCTCCCCCTGGCACCAACATCTGGCAGCCATTCCACACCCCATCAGGCCTGGCCAGGCCATCAATCACCACCCGGTTTTGAACATTGCCGCTGGTACTGAGCTGGCCATCAAGATCGAATGCCGGCCCGCAGCGCATCAGCACCTGGCCGCGCCAGATGCCGCTCGGCGCCGCCCCCACCGAATAGCTGATCGAGCGTCCCCCATCAAGCTTGAGGTGGAGCACGGGCTTCCTGCCGGACCAGCCACAGGCTGATGCTTCAAGTTGCGGGTGCGCACTCACCGCCACCGCCCGCTCCACCTCGGAACGCACCAACTCCAAGGCGCGGCGCTGGTTGGTGCGTTCCCGATACAGCCGGCTGAGCCGCTGGCCATGGCTGCCATCACTGAGCAAGCCCTGCAGCATCACCCCACACAGGGCCACCCCCAAAGAGGCCGACACCAGCAACTCAACCAAGCTGAAGCCCGCATCGGAGTGAGGGCCTGAAACGGTCACCGCTGCCATCACAGCTGGGGATCGGGTTTGCAGGCTTCGGCCCTAGGGCCAGCGGCCGGATTCGCCCCGTAGCGCCCCACCCGCACGATCCCCAAGGGCAAGGCCATCACCAGGCAGCGCTGGAGCGGGGTGCCCTTCGAGCTCAGCACCACGGTTCCACCATCCAGCACCAGGCCGTTGCTGGAAAAGCGCAGGGCCTCCGGAAAGTTGTGGTGCACTTGCACCGCGCCTTCGGCCACTCCCTCGCCGAGCCCCATCGGGGCCCCGGCACAAACCGCTGAGCCATCGAGGGGCACCTGCCAACCGCCAGAACCCAAGCTGAGGCTGCAGGGCTGGGCGCTGCCCAGGGCCGCCTCCCTGCCCCGATCAATGCCAATCAGAAGGCGCCGGGTCGCCCCCTCAAGCCGCTGCCGGGCCACCGCATCTCCGCCGGAGCCCCAGGCGATCCCGGCGAGGATGGCCATGATGGCGGCCGCGATCAGCACCTCGACCAGGCTCAGGCCTTCTTCCCCCGCCAACCGCCGGGATCTGGTGACGCATCTGGGGGTGGCGGGTCTGCCGATGACGAATCCCCGGGAGCCAGTCATGGAGTCACCCCCGGAACCGGCTGTTGGGCCAGATCCGTTGAGGCACCACACAGCCCATAGGCCTGGGGAGCCAGCAGGCGCTCACGCTGGAGACGCGGACCCGCTCCAGGCTTGGTGAGCCCATAGCGGAGCACCAAAACCGCCACCGGGGTGTCATCGAGCTGGAGGCGTTGGGGCAACACCTGGCGAGCCACTGCCGCAGGCAATCCCACCTGAGGGTTAGCCCGGGCCTCCCCAACCACGGCCTGCTGCATAAAGGCAACGGCCGCATCACAGCTCTCCAGGGGGCCGCGGGCGGCGGCGGCGTGGCGCAGCGTGCCTTCACTGCGCTGCAGATCCGCGTCGATTTGCAGGAGCCATTGCTCCTGGAGTTGGGCGCTTTGGCTTGAGGCTGCCGAGCCACCCCAAACCCGCAAGCTGCTGCCGCCTGCAATCGCAAAGACCAGGGCAGCCACCAGCACTTCAACAAGATTCATTGGCCCAGGCTCCGCAGCTGCAACACCCGGCCCGAGCTCGGATCAAAAGCCACGGCAAACGAACGGGCCACGGCGGTATCGCGAAGTTGGAGCCGCACCTGGGCAGCGCCCGGCGCGGCAAGAATCCACCCACTCACCTGGGCCGGCGAAGACTTCGGCAGGAGCCCGGCTAGATCGGGGCCAGCGCCGCAGGCCTGACTGGGCCCGCGAAGCAGGCATTGGCCTGGGCCTTCGAGTTGGACTGCCAGTTGCTGGGCCGCCGAAGCCAAGGCATCACTTTGCTGGCGCTGGAGCCATTGGCTTCGCACCCGGGAACGGCTCTGCAACGCCAGGGATTGCAGCGACAAGCTGCTCAGCACCAACACCAGTGATGCCGCCGAAGCCAGCGGAAGCACGAAGCCGGCATGGGCGTCCTGGCGGGCGCGCGGACGCAGCAACCCAGAGGAACTCACGAGAGAAGGCATCGACCCATGGGGGCAAGACGACAGGTTCCAGCGTTCCCACAGACGACCACTTGAGCTGGGTGACCCTTGCTGAGCACCCAGCCGGGCTACAGATTGGGAGACCAATCCAATCAGCCAAACCAACCTCCATCAATGGCAGAAACCTCACCCTTTGGTCTTTTTGTGCTGCTGGCCATGGGCCACTTCGTGGGCGATTTCGTGCTCCAAACCGACCGGATGGCGATTGAGAAATGCGCCGGCTGCGACAAAACCTTGCCCTGGATCTGGTGGCTGACAGCCCACGCCGCCTGCCAGGGCCTGATCGTGGCGGTGATCACAGGCTTGCCCCTGCTGGGGTTGGCGGAATGGATACTGCACTGGCTGATTGATTGGGGCAAGTGCCGCAAGAGCTACAACCTGGGCGTCGACCAGGGATTGCACCTGGCCTGCAAGGTGGTTTGGGTTGCCCTGCTCGTCAGTGTCAGCTGAGGCATCTGGCTTTCGCGCTTACCTTGCGCAGGGAAGCGGGCGACTGGCCGTAACGGGCTTCAAAGCCATGGCGGGTGGCCGCCGAATTGGGCAAATGGAACCGCCGCAGCAGCGCAGCCACCGCCAGATGGGCCTGGCTTGGATCCAGCAGCTCGGCGTGAAAAGCCTCGAGGCGCTGCTGGCGCAACAGCTCCATCGGTGAAATGCCGTAGCGCTCCTGACTGAGTTCTTGCAGGCGACGGCCGCTCAAGCCCACGGCTACAGCCAGATCCGCCAGGGCCAGGGGTTGGTGCAGGTGGTCCTTGATCCAGGCCAGCAAGTGGGAGAGGGGGTCGACAGTCACGGCGACAAGCTCCACGCCACATCCCTCCAACTGGGAGGTGCAATAGCCCTGAAGGGCCTGCGTCAGCCGCTGGAGTGTGGGCTCTGGGGCGGAATCTTGCTGGGCCTGAAAAAGCAAATGCAGGGTGGGAAGCAACAGGGACAAATCAACATGGCCGCAAAAGTCCGTGGGCTGCCAACCCATCCCGCTGGGTAGGCGCAATCGCACCAGCTGCAAGGGAGCCTCGAGCACCAGCAACTCCTGATCCAAGGCGTGGGTGAGACAAACATTTGGCCCACTGGCCTGGAGCACCAGCTGGCTCTGCCGGCCGTGGAGCTCCAACAAAACCCGGCCCTTCAAGGCCAAAAGCATCCAGGCACTGGGTTGGCAAAAGCGGGCTGCAAAAAATTGGCGCCGCAGGTAAAGCTCCTCACTCACCAGCAGGCCTTCCAACTCCACCTGCCGCAGCCGCAGGGCCGGGGCTGCCGCCCCCTGGGCGGAATCGGCCGCCTGGTCTGAGGCCAGGAGCTCAGCCCCAAGGCTCAGGCACAGCTGATTGCGCGAGGTTGCTCGTGGTGGGGGAAGAGGAACCACAAGCCGCCCGACCAAAACAAAGGGCCTATCTGAATTTTAGGGGTTTCCCAACAGTGCGGATAGCGGACCCCACGGAGGGCGACACGCGCAGAAGACAAGACAAAAACGCGGAGAGAAGCGATCAAGCCGCCCATCTGCAGCAGATTTAAGGCAGATTTAAGGCAATTCACCCAGCGCTCTAAGGCGCTAGCTGCAGCCACTTGCAGCATCCGGCCCAATCCGAAGGCGTAGGCCATGGCCCTGGACGATCTCCTCAACCAGAATCCCTTCGCCAGCGACGCCGGCTTCCACCAGGGATCAGGCCAGGCAAGCGGCGGTTTTGATGCGAGCCCAAGCAAAACCGATTCCGGAAACTGGAGTCAAAAGCAGCAGACGGGATCCGACCTCGATCTCCATCGCAGCCAAGGGGATGTCGCCCTCAACGAACTCCTACGCCAACACGACCTCACGGGCGGGGCCGTTGACAGCCTGATCCTGCAAACAGGCGACTACGCCTCGCATGGTGGGAGCGCATCCCCCCTACTGGAGGAGCAACCGAGCTTCGGGCCGATCCGCACCTTGATGGTGATCGACCAATCGATGGCCGATTGGCGCAACCTGGTGGTGCATGCGCCGTTCGACGCCGAACTGCTGCTGCTGGATCGCCGCAGCGACGGGGTCAAGCAAATCAGCGATTTCCTGGGGCAACAGCAGCTTTCCGGAAGCCGCCCCTTCGACACGGTCGCGATCGTGAGCGAAGGCAGCAAGGCAAAGTTGCAGTTGGGCAGTGGCTTGCTCGAAAGCTCCAACCTGGCCAACTACGCCGATCAGTTGCGCAGTTGGGGGGCTGGCCTCAAGCCCGATGCCGACATCCTGATCTTCGGCTGCAATGTGGGTGCAGGCAGCGAAGGCGCTGGCTTTGTGCGCCAGCTCGCCCAACTCACCGGCGTCGATATTGCCGCCAGCAACGACCGCACCGGCCAGGGCGAACGGGGCGGCGACATGCTGCTTGAGGTGCGCGACGGAGCCATCGAGGCCGATGTGGGCGGATTGGGCGTGGCCCTGAGCCCCTACCTCGACGAACTGCTCGATTCCAGCCAATTGATGCAGGCCAGCAGCGGGCTCCAGCTCGCCGAAAGCGCCCAACAAACCTGGCAGGAGGCCCTGGCAAGCGCCAACCAAACCCTCACCAGCTTCGCCAACCAAGCCAACTTCAGCGAAATCCTCCAGGAAGCCTTCGGCACGGCTGGCACCGATACGACCCTGTTTGATCAGCGCCTTGCAGCACTGCAGCTCCAGCTGGCCGGCGATGGCATGGGCCTCACGGTGGAGTTGCGCAGCAACGGCGAACTCAATGGAGCCGCCGGCGCCTATGCAGCAGTGGGGCATACCGGCACTGAACGGATCTATCTCAATGCCGATTGGATCACCAATGGCGCCA
The DNA here is from genome assembly GCA_945907085.1 of Cyanobium sp. NIES-981. GTDB lineage: Bacteria > Cyanobacteriota > Cyanobacteriia > PCC-6307 > Cyanobiaceae > Cyanobium_A. The sequence goes on from CAMDSS010000031.1 coordinate 11,130, forward strand.
GCGCCTTCCTGATCCGCCAGGTGCTGCTGGAAGAAGCCGGCCACGCCATCGACCAGCGGCTCAATGGAACACTCGATTCTCTGGGCGATGAAGGTGAGCTATTTGCCAAACGTCTCACCGGGGAGGAACTCAGCGATGGCGAGCGGGCTGCGATTCAGGCGAATAACGATTCAGCCGTCCTCACCATTGACGGGGTGGAGGTGCTGGTTGAAACAGCTGCTTCTTCCCTTCTTCCGTCTCCTACGAGTGTCTTAGCAATCGATCTAGACAGCGCATCGTCATCCCCAGGGGCCGAACAAGTAATCAAAGCATTTGACGGAAATGTCAACACAAAATATCTTAATTTCGGAAAGGAAAATTCCGGCATTGAGTTCACGTACACAACACCTACCTACATCGCAAGCTTTAGTATTACAACCGCCAATGACGCACAAGAGAGAGACCCTGCATCTTACGTACTGGAAGCCAAGAACAGCAATAATACCTGGACCCAAATCAGCTCTGGCAGCCTAACTCTATCAACAATTAGAAAAACCACCGGTCAAGCAGTCACGTTCTCCAATGGCCAATATTTTCAGGAATACAGGATTTACTTTCCAAGCTTACGTAGCACTATCCTTGCGAATTCCATGCAAATAGCCGAGCTAAGTTTGTATGGAAGCCAGACGCAGAACATTGCCCCCGTATCTACTGCGGGTGGCACCCTCACCTACACAGAAAATGGCCCCACCACTGCCATCGATAGCACAATCACCCTTGCCGATGTTGATAACACCAGCCTCACAGACGCGACTGTCACTATTTTAGCGGGGCTCACATCTGGAGATGTCCTGGGCTTCACATCCCAGAACGGCATCACAGGTTCTTACAACTCAGGTAGCGGCGTTCTTTCCCTCACAGGTACTGCCACCGTTGCTCAATATGAGGCAGCTCTACGTTCGGTCTCCTTCAGCTCCACATCCGATACCCCCACCTCAACGTCCGCCAGTCGCACCATCTCTTGGCAGGTCAACGATGGCAGCGCTCTCTCCGCCGCAGTCACCTCCACCATCAATATCACCGCCGTTAATGATGCTCCGACAATTAATAGCAGTTACATCTACACCCTCACAACCACCGACGAAAACACCACATCCTCATCCACTACCGCATCCACAATCCTGAGCGCTGCAAGCCGGGCCGATGTCGACACCAGCGCACTCAGTGGTCTTGCCATCACAGCCACCACAGGCAATGGCACCTGGCAGTACTCAACCGATGGCACCTCCTGGCAGGCCTTCGGCTCTTTCTCTACCACCAGTTCTCTGCTGCTCACCTCCAACTCCAGAGTCCGCTATAGACCAGATAGCAACAACGGTGAAACAGCCACCTTTACCTACAAGGCGTGGGATCAAACAACCGGTTCTGCTTCAACAAACACCACCGCCAGTTACGCCACTACGGAAACCTCTGGTGGATCTTCCGCATTCTCAACCAATACAAGCTCCGCAGAAATCATCGTTTCCTCCATCAACGATGCTCCAATCGCAAATCCCGATACCTGTGTCATCAACGAAGACGGGACTACCCTGACTGCCGTCGACCAACAACAAACAGGCTACAACGCTGGAATACCTCTAAAAGGGAACACGGTATACCAAACATTAACGGCAGGCACTTCAGGATACCTTAAGGAGATTCAACTCAATCAAAATGGGGGACAACGCACAAATCCTGAATTAATAACTCTCTCGATACACGAAGGGGCCGGAATCGGGAGGACAGCGGTAAATTCCATAACAATATCCGAGACAGACACGTTCGACTACGATCTAAATGCATACGTGCTGTCGTTCCAACTCACAGATCAATTATTGATCGAAAAAGACAAAATATACACAATTGAAGTCACCAGTGACAGCCAAAGGGGGCTCGTAGGCACAAGTCAAAACTCCTACCAGGGCGGTAGCCTGTACAACTCTGCTTATGGAGGTGTCTACGGAGACCTCTGGTTTAGAACAATAGTTGAAGCAAACATATTCAACAGTTTCATATCCATTGACAGCACTAATGGCTTACTCGTTAATGACTCCGATCCAGACACCACCGATGTCCTGACCGTCTCCGCCGTTGACGGGCTCGCCGACAACCTCAATGCGGCCACCGCTGGCAGCAATGGCGGCTCCTTCTCCATCGCCGCGAACGGTTCCTACACCTTCAACCCAGGCACCGACTTCGATTACCTGGCCGTTGGTGAATCCACCACCACATCCATCGGCTACACCATCTCTGATGGAGAAAGCGGCACCTCAACGAGCACACTCACCATCACCGTCACTGGCTCCAATGACGGCCCAACCGCTAACGCCGATACCGGCACCACACCTGAAAACGCCACACTCAACGTCAACGAGGGAGCAGGGCTGCTCGCCAATGACTCCGATCCAGACACCACCGATGTCCTGACCGTCTCCGCCGTTGACGGGCTCGCCGACAACCTCAATGCGGCCACCGCTGGCAGCAATGGCGGCTCCTTCTCCATCGCCGCGAACGGTTCCTAC
>CAMDSS010000032.1 GCA_945907085.1 Cyanobium sp. NIES-981
AGCTGGGTGTTGAGTTTGGCTTTGTCTTTGACGCCGAGGAATTTGGGTAGGGCCACGGCGCTGAGGATGCCCACAATCACGATCACCACCATCAGCTCCACCAAGGTGAAGCCTTTGCTGTGGCGCATGTGCGCTAGGGAGCTGGCTCCAAAGCGCTGGTGCCGGGCAAGATTGTTGGCAGACTTGTTCTTGGCTTGGTTGCTGATGGTCTGGTGGGTCATGGTCTTGTTCAGGGGATGTTCAACAGGGAGCATTAGGGCTTTTGTTGTGCCTCTATGAACATTATTGTGCAGCGCATTTGCTGCAGTCATCACCTAATTGGGGGAGTTTTTGCCCAGCTATCGATGAAGCTTTTCTGAGGAAATCCTGAGAGCCTTTTGGGTTGTCTGTTGCTGAGCCTTTTGCGCTGACTTTTGAGACGCCGTGGGCCACTTCGGATGGCCCTGGTGGGCCAAACCCATAGCGTGGGTCCAAGTCCCCTGGTTTGGATGCGGTTTCCTTTCAGCTCGCCTCCGGCCCGTCAGGGCGACTCGCCTCCTGCCCAGACAGGCGCCCCGCTTCTGGCGCCGGTGGGCCGGTCGCTTTCGGAGCGGATGGCCCGATGGGGGGTGGTGATCGTGGTGGCCTACGCCCTGGTGGCCGTGCTGACCCCGCTGCTTGTGCACCTGGGGGTGCTGGGCGATCCCAATGCCGGCCTGCAAAACCCCATCTACGCCCCGCCGTCTTTGGCCCACTGGTGTGGCACCGATCGCCTGGGCCGCGATGTGTGTGTGCGCACCTTGGCGGGTAGTGGTGTGGCCCTGCAGGTGGTGCTCCTGGCCCTCGGCATCGCCCTGGTGATTGGCGTGCCCCTGGGAATGCTGAGTGGCTACTTGGGCGGCTGGGCCGATCGGCTGCTCGTTTTATTGATGGACACCCTCTACACCCTGCCGGTGCTGTTGCTGTCGGTGGTGTTGGCCTTTCTGTTGGGGCGGGGCGTCCCCAACGCCGCAGCGGCCCTTTGCGTGGTGTACATCCCCCAATACTTCCGGGTGGTGCGCAACCAGTCGGCCCAGGTGAAGGCCGAGCTCTTCATTGAGGCCGCCCAATCCCTCGGCGCCGGCCCTTTGTGGATCTTGCGCCGCTACCTGTTCCGCAATGTGATCACCTCGGTGCCGGTGCTGCTCACCCTCAACGCCGCCGATGCGGTGCTCGTGCTGGGGGGCTTGGGCTTTTTGGGCCTGGGCCTGCCGGAAACCATCCCGGAATGGGGCGGTGATCTGCAGCAGGCCCTGACGGCCTTGCCCACCGGCATCTGGTGGACAGCCCTCTATCCAGGCCTGGCGATGTTTGTGCTCGTTTTGGGGCTCTCCTTTTTGGGGGAAGGGTTAGAGCGTTGGTTAAGTGGGGGCAGCGGTGGTCGCTCAGGTGCCTAGAGGGTGCGCCAGAATACGTTTGATGCTTTGGTGGCCATGCCCTGGTGGTTAGACGCCGTTTTGCTGGTTTCCGCAGCGCTGCTGTGGTTCTCCGGCAGCGCCGATCGCGATGACGTCTGGGGGTTGTTGCTGAAAATGCTGGCGGGGATCGCCCTGCTTGTGGTGCTGTTGGGTGGACGCCAGATCCTGCTGGAAGGGCTCGCCCTGGCCCTGGCCCTCTGGCTTCCCAGTGCCAGCAGCAACCGCCTGCTCAGTAACGCAGCTTTACGGTCCGAGGCAAGACCTCGCTGATGGCGCCTTCCCCATCCAGGGCCGGGTAGGGCCGGCCTTCCCGCTGGCACCAGGCCGCCACCTGGGGATAGGCCCACTCAAACAGCAGGCTGTCGTAGCGCCCCGCCGGGATCCCCTCCCCCTGGGTGGGCACCAAGCCTGCGGCTTCGCGCTGGCGGAGGGCTTCAAACAGCAAGGCTGCGGTGGCCACGCTCACATTGAGCGACTGCACCATGCCGACCATCGGGATCACGATGGCCTGATCCACCAGGCCGATGGCCTCATCGCTCAGGCCCCACTTCTCGGCTCCCAGCAGAAAGACACTGGGGCCGGTGTAGTCGCAGTGGCGGTAATCGACCGCATCCACCGACAGGTGGGTGCCAAACAGACGAAAGCCCTGGTCTTTGAGTTGGCGCATCACCGCCGGGGTGCTGCTGTGGCGGTGCAGGGGCACCCACTTTTCACTGCCCTTGGCCGTGCAGTTGAGGGTGGGGAGCCGTCCGGGCAGGCTCACCACATGGGCTTCCAGCACTCCCACGGCATCGCAGCTGCGCAGGATGGCCGAGAGGTTGTGGGGTTTGTCGACTTGTTCCAGGAGCACGCTGAGATCCCCCATGCGGCGATTGAGCACGGCCTTGAGGCGCTCGAAGCGGCGGGGCAGCAGGGGCATGGGGAGGGAAACGCGCGCTTCGATGGGCGCAGCTTTGATCAGAGGGTATGGGATGCCGTGACCCAGATCCCCCCAGGCCAGCTGGCCACCTACGGCCAAATTGCGGACCGGATTGGGGCCTATGGTCGGGCCCGGCAGGTGGGTTGGGCGTTGGGGCGCCTGCCCTTGCCCTCCCCGGTGCCCTGGCAGCGGGTGGTGAATGCCCGCGGCCGCATCAGTTTCTCTGGCAGCCGGGAAGGCAGTGATTGGATCCAGCGGGAGATGTTGATCGCCGAGGGAATCCCGGTGGATTCCGAGGGGCGGCTGCCCTTGGGGCGCTATCTCTGGAGGCCAGACGCTTCGCCGTGATTGCCAGAGCCTACTCCCCAGCCTGGTCAAAACCCTGGTCAAAACGCCTCCCAAAGCCCTGGCCCCATTGGCCTGGCCCCCCGCCAGCTGGCCTGGCAAGTGCTCTTGGCGGTGGGGGCAGGAGCCTACGCAGACGTGGCCCTGGAGCGGGAGTTGCAGCGCACCCCCATCGAGGGGGCCGATCGCGCCCTGGCTACGGAGTTGGCCTATGGGGCCATCCGCCAGCGGCGTCTGCTCGACGCCTGGCTGGATGCCCTCGGCAAGGTGCCGGCCCAGAAGCAGCCGCCCAAGTTGCGGTGGCTCTTGCATCTAGGCCTCTACCAGCTGTTGTTCAGCGACCGGGTGCCTGCCTCTGCCGCGGTGAGTACCACCGTGGAGTTGGCCAAGCGCGGCGGCCTGGGCCGTTTGGCTCCGGTGGCCAATGGAATGCTGCGCTCTGCCCTGCGGCGGCGGGAGGTTTTGGGCCCGGGCCCCTGGGCCGGCCTGGAGCTGCCAGCTGATCCTTGCCAGGCCTTTGGGGTGCGCCATTCCCTGCCCGATTGGTTGGCGGCCCTGGTGCTGGAGTGGCTGCCCTTGGACCAGGCCGAGGCCTTTGGGTTGGCCTGCAACCAGCCGCCCAGTTTGGATCTGCGCGTTAATCCGCTCAAGGCCAGCCGCGACCAGCTCCAGGCGGAGTTGCTGGCAGCCGGGGTTGAGGCCCAGGTGATCGAGGGCCTGCCCTTGGCCCTCAACCTCGTGGGCCGCAGCGGTGATTTACGCGGGTTGCCCGGCTACGCCGAGGGCCAATGGTGCGTGCAAGATCGCGCTGCCCAACGGGTGGCCCTGATGCTGGCCCCCCAGAGAGGCGAGCGCATCCTGGATGCCTGCGCAGCTCCCGGGGGCAAAAGCACCCATCTGGCTGAATTGATGGGCGACCAAGGCGAGGTTTGGGCCATTGATCGCTCGGCGGCCCGGCTGCGGCGGGTGGAGATCAATGGGGCCCGTTTGGGCTTGCAATCCATCCAGGTCTTGGCGGCCGATGCCAGCGGTTTGGCCGAGGCCAAGCCCGAGTGGCGTGCCCGTTTTGATCGCATCCTGTTGGATGCCCCCTGCTCAGGCTTGGGCACCCTGGCCCGCCACGCCGATGCCCGTTGGCGCATGGCCCCTGGGGCGATTGAGGAGCTCACCGGTTTGCAGCAGCAGTTGCTGGAAGGCTTGCTGCCCCTGCTGAAGCCCGGTGGCCAGGTGGTGTATGCCACCTGCACGGTGCATCCTGCTGAAAATGGCGGCCTGATCGAGCGTTTTTTGGCCAAGCACCCGCTCTGGCAGCTGGCCACGAGCTGGCAGTGTTGGCCGGGCTCCGAGGGGGGCGATGGCTTTTTTGCCGCCTTGCTGCAAGCCCCCTGATCGGGCCGTTAGGGCGTGGGGGGGGCGGCCACGGGCGGTGGCGGCATGCTGGGTGGATTGGCTGGGGCGGCGGGGCCAGGGGGGGCTGCAGGTTGCGGCACGATCACCGCAGGCCCATCGCTGGGGGTGCCCTCGGGGATGGGGGCTAGGGGCGTAGCGGCTGGCGCTTCTGCGGGGTACCGACCGGGAGGTGAGTACGTCTCCTGGTAGACCGCTCGCGCTGGGGCCTGTTTCTTGTCGCCGCTGTAGGTGGTGTTGAGCACCGGCCGCGGCGGGAACTGGCGCACCGGCAGGGTTTTGGTGATCGGCTCCATGAACGCCCGCCAGGCGTAGGTGGCCACCACGCTGGTATCAGCGGTGGGTTGGTTGCTGTCGTAGCCAAGCCACACGCCGGTGGTGAGCTGGGGAATGGAGCCGATGAACCAGAGGTCGCGGCCCCCTTCCGAGGTGCCGGTTTTGCCGGCCACGGGCCGATTTGGCAGGGCTGCTCCACCGCCGGTTCCATTAGTTACCACCTGCTGGAGCATCCAGAGCATGGTGTTGGCGATGTCGCTATCCACGGCGCGGCGGCCCCGGTCGCCGTCCACCCGGCGGCTCCAGAGCAATTCGCCATTGGGGCCCAGGATCTCTTCAAAGGGCGTGGCTTTCACATAGATGCCGCTGTTGTTGATGGCGGCATAGGCGGTGGTCATGTCGAGCAGGGTTTGCTCGTAGGCGCCGATGGCAAGGGGATAGAAGTGGCCGAGCTCGTGGGTGAGTCCAACACCCAAACTCTTGGCGGTCTCAATCACCTTGTCGAAGCCCAGTTGCTGCAACAGCCCCACCGCCACGGTGTTGAGGGAGTTCTGCATCGCCCCCACCAGGGTGATCGTGCCGAGGTAGCGGTTGCCGAAGTTGCGCGGGCAGTAGCCGGCAAAGCAGCGGGGGGTATCGACCACGATCCGCTCGGGGCGCATCCCCTCTTTCAGGGCCGTGAGATAGACAAACAACTTGAAGGTGGATCCCGGCGAGCGCAGGGCATCCACGGCGCGGTTGAACTGGCTCTTGGCAAAGTCCTTGCCGCCCACCATCGCCCGCACCAGGCCGGTGCCCGGCTCCATCGCCACCAGGGCCCCCTCCATCTCGCCGGGGGCGTAGGTGTCGATGGCTTTCTGGGCCTGGGCTTGCCAGGCCAGATTCAAGCTGCTTTTCACGGTGAGACCGCCCACTTCCAGTTGCTCTTTGCTGAGCACCTTGGGCAGTTGCTGCTGCACCCAGCTCGTGAAGTAGGGCGCCTGGCTGAGGAAGTACTTGGGTTCGGCCGGCTTGAGCTCCAGGGGCGTCGCGTTGGCCTGGGCCTGCTCGGCAGCACTAATAAAGCCAGCCTCCGCCATGCGGCGCAGCACCACGGTGCGGCGTTCGAGGGCGAGATCCGGATTCACCAGGGGGGAATACACCGAGGGCGCTGGCGGCAGGCCAGCGATCAGGGCGGCTTCGCTGAGGGTGAGTTGGGCGGGGGTTTTGGAGAAGTAGATCCAGGCCGCATCGGCCACGCCATAGGCGCTGGAGCCGAGGTACACCACATTGAGGTACTCGGTGAGGATCTGCTGCTTGCTGAGCTGGCGCTCCAGTTTTCCTGCCAGCGCCAATTCCGCCAGCTTGCGGATCACGGTGCGGTCTTGGCTAAGGAAAACCGTGCGGGCCAGCTGCTGGGTAATGGTGCTGGCCCCTTCCTCCACGGATTGTTTGGTGATGTTGCGCACCATGGCCCGGCCAATGCCCACCGGATCGATGCCGTTGTGCTGGAAGAAACGGCGATCTTCCGCGGCAATAAATGCCTTCTCAACCAGGGATGGCGTGGAACCTGTGGTGAGTTTCTCGCGGGTTGCCGGCCCGATTTTTTGCACCACCTGGCCGTCGGCCGACAGGATGGTGAGGGTGCCGGGGCGGTTGAAGGCACTAATCCCCCGGGCATCGGGAAGGAGTTGGTCGAAACCGGCAATCAGAGCCGCTTGGCCGAAAGCAACCCCACTGCCGATGGCGGCGGCCAGCAGGCCACTGCGGATCAGACGGCGCCGACGCTGACTCACATCACGCCACCAAGCCGCTGTGACCAATGGCCAAGGCGGTGACCAGCATCCCCAATACCAGGAATGGTTGGGCACTGGCCTGGTATTTGACATCGAAGGCCACCGGATCGCGCAGCAGCCAAATGTCCTGGAAGGTCATTTGGGGCACAATCAACAGCACCAGCAGCACGGCTGAAAAGTGCTGGCCGATGGCGATCAGTACGGCCACCATGGCGAGTTGGAACCCATCAATCATTCCGGCGCTGATCCAGCTGGCCCTCTCGATGCCAAAGGCCACCGGCAGGGATTGCAGGCCCATGGCCCGATCCCCTTCCACGCTCTTGAAATCATTGACCACAGCAATGCCAAGGCCCGCCAACGAGTAGGCCAGGGTGAGGATTGCGGTGGTCCAGGTGAGGTGGCCAAACAGGGCTTGGCCTGCCCACCAAGGCAAGGCGATGTAGCTGGCTCCGAGGGCGTAGTTACCGAGCCATCCGTTTTGCTTCAGCTTTAGCGGTGGTGCCGAATAGATGAAACTCACAAACGATCCGCCGAGGGCCAGTAGAAACAGCACCGGGGTGGAGTGGGCTGCCCACAAATCCAGGCCATAGGCCACGCCAAGGCCCGCCAGTAGCAACACCCAGATTTGGAGCTTCACCTGCCACAGGGGAATGGCCCCCGATGGAATGGGCCGATAGGGCTCGTTGATCGCGTCGATGTCTCGGTCGTAGTAGTCGTTGATGGTCTGGGTGTAGCCGGCGAGCAGGGGCCCACTCATCACCATGCAGGCGATCGAAGCCCCCACTTCAGGCAGGCGCCAGTGGAAGTTTCCGGAGGCCGCGGCACCACAGAGCACCCCCCAGATCAGGGGGATCCAGGTGACCGGCTTCATCAGTTGCAGCCGGATTTTCCAGATGTTGCTGGTGCCGCTGGCACCTTTCATGCCCAGAAGCTGGCGGGCTCCGCCGCCGCTGCTCGCCTCAGGATTAGGGCTGTTGGTCAACGCAGGGACTCAGGCGAGGGCGATTTCGTCTTCGAAAAACCAGGCTTGCTGGCCATTAGCGAGTTGAACGACAACGCCGATGCCCTTGCCATCAACGGTACGGAAACCGGTCACGGTGCAGATGGGATCAGCCTTGAGGGCTTCCACCATCTCGGCGGAAATGCGGTCCCGAACCCGGGTGATCCGCACCATGGAGCCAACATTCACGGAACCCGTGGTGGCAGCCTGGGACATGGCTGGCGCAACTGGAAAGTGGCGCAACACTAACAGTGAGCTCATGGTTGCCAAACGGATCATTCCCTGTCTTGACGTCGCCGACGGGCGGGTGGTGAAGGGAGTCAATTTTGTGGGCCTGCGCGATGCCGGCGACCCCGTGGAGCTGGCTTGCCGCTACAGCGCCTCTGGGGCCGATGAACTGGTGTTCCTTGACATTGCCGCCAGCCATCAAGGCCGAGACACTTTGGTGGACCTGGTGCGCCGCACCGCTGAAGCCGTGACCATCCCCTTCACCGTGGGCGGTGGCATCAGCAGCGTGGAGGGCATCACCGCCCTGCTGCGGGCCGGTGCCGACAAGGTGAGCCTGAATTCCTCGGCCGTGCGGGATCCCGAGCTGGTGTCGCGGGGGGCCGAGCGCTTTGGCTGTCAATGCATCGTGGTGGCCATTGATGCCCGCCGCCGCCAGGGGGCTACGCCCGGCTGGGATGTGTATGTCAAGGGCGGCCGCGAGAACACCGGCCTGGATGCGGTGGCCTGGGCCCGCCAGGTGGTGGCCCTCGGTGCGGGCGAGATCCTGCTCACCTCCATGGATGGCGATGGCACCCAAGCTGGCTATGAGCTCAACCTCACCCGGGCTGTCGCTGAAGCGGTGGACGTGCCGGTGATCGCCTCCGGCGGCGCCGGCTGCATCGACCACATCGCCCAGGCCCTGGACATGGGCCCCGGGGGGGGCAAGGCTTCAGCGGCCCTGTTGGCCTCCTTGCTGCACGACGGGGTTCTCACCGTGGGCGAGATCAAGGCCGATCTCCTGGCCCGGGGCCTGCCCATTCGCCCCGTGATGGCCCCGTACCTAGGGGGCTAGGGGTCTCGCGGCCCTGTGTCATGGCTCGTTACATTGGCCCAGTGACGACCCTTCAAGCCCTACCCCCGTCTGCTTTTACGGCCATCGGCCTGCTGATGGCGGTGGCTGTGGTGGCCTTGGTGGCCTGGGCCTTGCAGTTGATGCAAGCGGCCACCGATACGAAGGAATTTTCGTTGATGTTGGCGGGCTGCATGGTCTGTTCCGCCGCCGTGGGGCTCGCCACCGTGATGGTGTTGACCTTGACCAGCCCCGATCGCCTCGAGGCCCGGGGTTTGATGGCTCCCGTTGAAAACGAGGCCGGCATCAGCCTCGATTCGATTGTGTTGCCCTGGGATGGGCAGTTTTAAGCCGGGGGATCCGGCCGCGGTCGAGGTGCTGTTCGACCAGATTGCCCCCAGCTACGACCTGCTCAACGACCTGCTCAGCCTGGGTCTGCATCGGGTCTGGAAGCGCCAGGCCGTGGCTTGGTTGCAGCCCAGGCCAGGCCAGAAGCTTCTTGACCTGTGCTGCGGCACCGGCGACTTGGCCCTGGTGCTGGCTCCGAAGGTGCGGCCCGGGGGGGCGGTGCTGGGGATCGATGCGGCCGGGGCGCCGCTGCAGGTGGCGGCGGGGCGCTCTGCCCGCCAGAGCTGGCTCAACATCCAGTGGCAGCAGGGGGATGCCCTCGCTACGGGCCTGCCTGCAGCCAGCTTTGATGGGGCCGTGATGGCCTACGGCCTGCGCAATCTGGCCGATCCCGGCCAGGGTCTGGGCGAGCTGCGGCGCCTGCTGAAGCCCGGCGCACGCGCTGCCGTGCTCGATTTCAACCGGCCCGATCCTGGCCGCCAAGGTGCCGAGCTCACGGCCAGCTTCCAACGGTTTTATTTGCGCCGGTTGGTGGTGCCGGCGGCCGAGCGCTTCGGCGCCCGGGAGAACTATGCCTACCTCGAAGCCAGCCTGGAGCGGTTCCCCACGGGGGCGGCCCAGCAGCACTTGGCCGAGGCGGCTGGTTTTTCCCGGAGCCAGCACCGCCTCCTGGCGGGGGGCCAGATGGGCCTTTTGGAGCTGGTGGCCTGACCGTCAGAATGGCTGGCACAGAAGGTCCAGCCCGCTCCGTGCATTTCCAGGACATCATCGCAACCCTGAATCGCTTTTGGGCTGACCAGGGCTGCCTGATCCTCCAGCCCTACGACACCGAGAAGGGGGCAGGCACGATGAGCCCCCACACGGTGCTGCGCGCCATTGGCCCGGAGCCCTGGGCGGTGGCCTATCCGGAGCCCTGCCGCCGGCCCACCGATGGCCGCTACGGCGATAACCCCAACCGGGCCCAGCACTATTTCCAATACCAGGTGCTGATCAAGCCATCCCCCGATGGCATCCAGGAGACCTACCTGGCTTCCTTGGAAGCCCTGGGCATCCGCGCCAAGGACCACGACTTTCGCTTTGTTGAAGACAACTGGGAATCACCAACCCTCGGGGCCTGGGGTGTGGGTTGGGAGGTGTGGCTCGATGGCATGGAGGTGACCCAATTCACCTATTTCCAGCAGTGCGGAGGCATCGATTGCCGGCCGGTATCCATCGAGATCACCTACGGCCTCGAGCGCCTGGCCATGTATTTGCAGGATGTGGAAAGCATCTGGGATCTGTCTTGGGATGGTCGGCGCAGCTACGGCGACATATGGTTGCCGTTTGAGAAGGGCCACTGCACCTACAACTTCGAAGCTTCCAATCCCGAACGCCTGACCCAGTTGTTCGCCCTGTACGAAGCCGAAGCGGCGGATCTGGTGGCCAAGAAGCTCCCGGCACCCGCCCTGGATTTTGTGCTCAAGTGCAGCCACACCTTCAACCTGCTCGAGGCCCGGGGCGTGATCTCGGTGACCGAGCGCACCGCCACCATTGGCCGCATTCGCAACCTGGCCCGCCAGGTGGCAGAAGCCTGGTTCGCCGAACGCCGGGCGCTGGGCTTCCCGTTGATGGAGGCGGACAAACGCCAAGCCTGGTTTGAGGCCCATCCCGAGGCGGCTGGGTGATGGTGCTGGGTGGGAACCCTGGAGGGCTGATGCGTCCAGGGTTCGGAGATGGCAGAAAGGCTGGCGGGCCAGGGACTGCGCCGGTGGATCTGGGGGATCGCCTTGGGTTTGCTGCTGCTGCGCACGGTGGTGATCGCCGCGACCCCTCCCCATCCGAGCGCCGGGGATCCGGCCCTGTTGCTGCCTGAGGCCAGCGGTTCGCTGCCGATCAGCCTGGAAGGTCGTCTGGTGGCCGATCCGTCACCGATTGGCCCCGGCCAAGCGTGTCGGGCCTTGCTCCAGCTGCCGAGGGGCCGCACGGAGTTGCGCTTTCGCCCTTGCCCCGAACTGCAGCAGGGCTGGCAGGTGCGCGCTACCGGGGCGTTGAAGCGTCCCCAAGCCTCGCCCCATCCGCTGCTAGCGGCTCCGGCGGAGCGCCTGGCCCGCCAGGGGGCCTTCAGCCAGTTGCAGGTGGAGCAACTCCAGGTGCTGGGCCGGCCGGCAACGCCCATTGCCGATCTGCGCCGGCGCATGGCGGCCACCTTGCTGGAGCAGGCGGGAGCAGCTCGCGGTGGGGTTTTGGCCGCCTTGGTGCTGGGGAGTGCCGTGGTGCCGGTGCCGCTGGACGTGCGGGATGCCTTCCGCGCAGCGGGGCTGTCCCATGCCTTGGCCGCCAGTGGTTTTCACCTCAGCGTGTTGCTCGGGGCGGTGATGCCCTTGGGCCGAAGGCTGGCTAGGCCATTGCGCTTGGCCTTGGCGTTTGGAGCGATGGGGCTGTTTGTGCTGTTGGCGGGGCCCCAGCCTTCGGTGCTGCGGGCGGTGTTAATGGGCGCCATCGCCCTGGTGATCTTGGAGGGGGGGTGGCGAGCCAAGCCCATCGGGATCCTGGTAGCCAGTGTGGTGGCGCTGCTGCTGGTGGTTCCGGGCTGGCTGCTGGATGTGGGGTTTCAGCTCAGCGTGATGGCCACCGCTGGCTTGATGGTGTCGGCGCGGCCGCTGGAGCAGGCCCTGGCCGACCGGCTGCCGAAGGTTGTGCCGGGTTGGTTTGCGGGGGCTTTGGCCGTTCCCTTGGCGGCATCGCTGTGGACCCTTCCCCTGCAGCTGCTGCATTTCGGCGTGGTGCCGAGCTACGCGGTGCCGGCCAATCTGGTGGTGACTCCCCTGCTCACCCCCATCACCCTGGGGGCCATGGCCCTGGCTTGCCTGGCGGTGCTTGTGCCGCCCCTGGTGCCCCTGGCCTGCGTCCCGGTGGCCTGGCTTTGTGGGGTGCTGCTGGCGGTGGTGCGCTGGTTTGCCGGTTTGCCGATGGCCCAATGGCAACTGGGGAAAGCCTCGCCGGGGTTGGTGCTGCTGTTTGCCCTTGCGCTGGCTGCCTTGGCTCTTCCTGGTTTTGCTCCGCGATGGCGGCGCCTGGGCCTAGCCCTACTGGCCTTGGTGATGGCCTTGCACCTCGGCTGGCTGGGCTCCGATCGGTTGTTGCTGGTGCACCAGGGGCGTCTGGATGTGCTGGTAGCGCGCCACCAGGGTCGGGGGGCCTTGGTGAGTTTGCAAGGGGATGGCTTCAGCTGCCAGGCGGCCCAGAACCTGGCCAAAGGCCTGGGGTTGCAGCGGTTGGACTGGTCCCTCGTGCTTGATCCCGTGCCCCCAACCAATCCCGATTGCTGGCACCAGAACACGGCCATGCTGCTGACATCGGGGGAGGGCAGTCGGCCCTTGGAGCCGGGGGAAACCCTGGCGAGCCCGGGGCTGGCAGCGACGGCTGTGGCGGTCGATAGCCGGGGCGTGCAGCTGCAGGTTGGTCGGGCCCATTGGTTGTTGTTACCCGATCGCCAGGCGCTCTGGAGTTGGCGCGACCAACACGATCAGCCCCAGGCAAGGCCAGCCTGGGATGGGGTGTGGCTGGGTTTTCGGCCACGCCCCCGGGATCGCGAGTGGTTGGAGCGTCAGGGGGTGAAGCAGGTGTGGCTGAGTGGGGATCGGCCAGTCCATTGGCCCAGGCCGTGGGCTGCCAGCGGAGCCAGTGGATCCCTGGAAGCGGGCTTGGCCTAGTCGATCCTTAAAGTGACGCAAGCCCTCGGGCTGCTCCCGCGGTGCGGCGAGCTTGGAGAGGTGGCTGAGTGGTCGAAAGCGAACGACTCGAAATCGTTTGAAGGGAAACCTTCCGTGGGTTCGAATCCCACCCTCTCCGTTTTTCAAGAGTCTTCAAAGGGTCTGCTTCGTCCAGACCCTTTGCTGTATCTGGAGTTTTGGTGTTTAGGTAGTACAGGTTCGTCCCGCCAAGTGTGGGGGTGAATCGAGCACGTGTTGTTGGATGTGTTGTTGGACGATAGGATGGTGTTGTTGGAAAAAAAGCGTGTTGTTGGATTGCTCAAATGCCCCTCTCTGACTCGCAAGTTCGTGCGCTTAAGGCAGGTGAGCGCAGGCAGAGCAAATCTGTGGGCGATTCCCTGATTTTGGTGATTGAGTCTTCCGTCAAAGGTGGCGGTAAGTCCTTTGAGGGGCGGATGCGCTTTCCTCCTGGAAGGCAGGGCAAGCAGGTTCCAGTGCGGATTGGTCCCTATGGGAAAGGACCAGGCAAGTGGACCCTCAAGGAGGCGCGAGAAGAGTGGGATCGCATCAGGTCCTGGTCCAAGCAGACCGGCATGGATCCCAGGGGACTGAAGCGTCAGGAGCAGCAGGCATCGATCCAACAACACACAGGACCGTCCCTTGAGCAGGCAGCAGAGTCATTTCTGGAGCGTTCCACCACCCGAGAGAGCACCAAATCGGGATATCGCAACATGCTCTGGAACCAGGTGTTTCCCGCTCTTGGGGCAACGACGCCCGTTGAGCACTTCTCTTGGGACCACAAGCATTCAGGGGGAAAGAACGGTAGGCAGGTGGTCCTAGACCTCAAGGCAGATATTGAGCGACGTGCTCCCGTTCATGCGGACAAGGTGCTGATGGTGCTGCGGCAGGTTTTTGACCATGCCATCGACCAGGGATGGATGCCCAGAGATCAGAACCCTGCACTCGGCAGTAAGGGCACCAAGTCCAAGCACAAGTCAACGCCACACCCAACGCTCCGTTGGGATCAACTGCCTGAGTTCTTCCAGGCATTGGAGCAGAACCAGGCA
>CAMDSS010000033.1 GCA_945907085.1 Cyanobium sp. NIES-981
CGAGGGCTTCGTTGCCCACCTTTTTGCGCAGCTTGATCACGGCGTCAAAGATGGCTTCAGGCCGCGGCGGGCAGCCGGGCAAGTAGATGTCCACAGGAATCAGTTTGTCCACCCCGCGCACGGCGGTGGTGGAATCGGCGGAAAACATGCCGCCGGTGATGGTGCAGGCCCCCATGGCGATTACGTATTTCGGTTCGGGCATCTGTTCGTAGAGCCTCACCAAAGCGGGAGCCATTTTCATGGTGACCGTGCCTGCGGTGATCAGCAGGTCGGCTTGACGGGGACTGGAACGGGGTACCAGGCCAAAGCGGTCGAAGTCGAAGCGGGAGCCGAGTAGGGCAGCAAACTCGATGAAGCAGCAGGCCGTTCCGTAGAGCAACGGCCACAGGCTGCTCAACCGTGACCAGTTGTGGATGTCATCGAGGGTGGTGAGGATCACGTTCTCGGAGAGGTCCGAGGTGATGGCCGGTGCACCGACTGGGTTGCAGCTGGCGGCCCGCAGATCCCTTAGGGCTTGGACGCTTGGTACTGGGCTTGGTGAGGCAGGGGTTGTGGTCATGGCGAGGTCAGATCAGCTCCACTCGAGGGCGCCTTTACGCCAGGCGTAGGCCAGGGCCACCACCAGGATGGCAATGAAAATCAAGGCTTCAATAAAGGCCAGCAAACCCAGGCGGTGGAACGCCACGGCCCAGGGATACAGGAAAACGGTCTCCACGTCGAAGATCACGAAGACCAGGGCAAACATGTAGTAGCGAATATTGAATTGAATCCAGGCGCCGCCAATGGGCTCCATGCCGGATTCATAGGTGAGCTCCCGCTCGCCCTGCCGGCTTTTGGGTGCCAACAGCTTGTTGGCCACTAGCGCCAGAACGGGAACGGCTGCCGCAATCAGCAAAAAGCCGACAAAGGCGTCATAGCCGGAGAGCACGAACATTCAGGCCAGGCCAACCTGCTGGGCAGTCTGGCATCTGCAGCTTGCCTTGGGGCGCCGATACAGTTCGCCCATCCAACCAGGGGTATAGCGATGAGTGACGCCGAGGCCCAAGCCGCTTCAGACCCCTCGCCAGAACCCGCTCAGGAACCTGCTCCGGAACAAGTTCTAGAGCTGGCGCCAGAAGCAGCCCCTGGGGCCACCACCGAATCCAGCACTGAATCAAGCAGCGAATCTCCCGAAGATGATCCTGCAGACCACCGCTTTGAGTGCCTGAGCTGCGGCTTTGTTTACGACCCGGAAGAAGGGATTAAAAAGCTGAAGATTGATGCCGGCATCCCTTTCCTTGAGCTCGATCCAGCCAGTTTTCGCTGCCCGGTTTGTCGCAGCAAAATGGGCGCCTTCAAGGACATTGGCCCCCGCAACAAGCCCAGCGGCTTTGAGGAGAACCTTAATTTCGGCCTTGGTGTGAACCGCCTCACCCCTGGGCAGAAGAATGTCTTGATCTTTGGTGGCTTCGCCTTGGCCGTCGCCTTCTTCCTTTCGTTGTACTCCCTGCGCTAATGACTGCCGTTCTTCGCCAGCTGCTCAGCCTTGTCATGGTGATCGGCCTGGGCTTGGGCCTGGGTGGTTGTGTGACCACGGGCCTGCCCGCCGCTTCGGCCAGTCCGTGGCAACAGGTGCCCATCGCCACCAAGGCCAATCCCTTGGACGTGGCCTTCACCGATGCCAACCATGGCTTTCTGGTGGGCAGTAACCGCCTCATCCTCGAAACCAACGATGGGGGCAGCAGTTGGGAAGAACGGGCCCTGGATCTGCCCGAAGAGGAAAACTTCCGCCTGCTCAGCATTGATTTCCAGGGTGATGAGGGCTGGATTGCCGGCCAGCCTGGTCTGCTCCTGCACAGCACCGATGGCGGCCAGAACTGGAGCCGCCTGTTTCTCGACACCAAGCTTCCCGGTGAGCCCTACCTGATTACGGCCCTTGGCCCCAACCAGGCCGAGCTCGCCACCAACGTGGGCGCGATTTACAACAGCCGCGATGGCGGCAACAGCTGGCAGGCGGAGGTGGAAGACGCGGCTGGGGCCGTGCGTGATCTGCGCCGAGGTGCCCATGGCCAGTACGTGAGTGTGAGTGGTCTGGGCAATTTCTTTGCCACCTGGACGCCCGGTGAGGCCGCTTGGACGCCCCACCAGCGCATGAGCAGCCAACGGTTGCAATCGATGGGCTTCCAGCCCGATGGATCGCTTTGGATGCTGGCCCGCGGCGCCCAGTTGCGCTTCAACGCCGATCCCAGTGATGTGGATACCTGGGGCAAGGCCGTTGTGCCCATTACCAATGGCTTTGGCTATCTGGATATGGCCTGGGATCCCCAGGGCGCCATCTGGACCGGTGGCGGCAGCGGCACCCTGCTAGTCAGCACCGATAACGGCAAAACCTGGCAAAAGGATCCCGTGGGAGCCCAACAACCCACCAATTTCACCCGCATCCTGTTCAGTGCCGATGGCAAGGGATTTGTGCTCGGTGAGCGGGGATCCCTGCTGCGCTGGGTGGGCTAGGGAGCCCGATCCCCCGGCCCCGGGCGTTCGCTGCGCACCCTCCCGCCAACTTCTGTAACCAAGCTCCCGGCTGGCTCCCGCCAGCCTGGCTTCGACCCCTAAACTTTCAAAGCTGAACGCTTGTCGCTATGGCTGCCGGCTCAACAGGAGAACGCCCGTTCTTCGAGATCATTACGAGCATCCGTTACTGGGTCATCCATGCGGTGACCCTGCCCGCCATCTTTTTGGCCGGCTTCATGTTCGTGTCTACGGGCCTGGCGTATGACGCCTTTGGAACCCCTCGCCCTGACGCCTACTTCCAGGCCCAGGAAAGCAAGGCTCCTGTGGTGAGCCAGCGCTATGAAGCCAAGGAATCGCTCGACTCGCGTCTGAAATAAGCCATGACCCAAGCACCCATCTCCACGACCCCGCGCAATTACCCGATCTTTACGGTGCGCTGGTTGTCGATTCATGCCCTCGGCGTTCCCACGGTGTTCTTCCTGGGCGCCCTGGCCGCCATGCAGTTCGTTCGCCGCTGAGGCCATGCAACGCAACCCCAACCCCAACAACTTGCCTGTCGAGCTCAACCGCACCAGCCTTTACCTGGGCCTGCTGTTTGTCTTCGTCATTGGCATCCTGTTCTCCAGCTACTTCTTCAACTGATCAGGAGCGCATCCAATGAGCGGCAAGAAATCTTCCCTGCCTGACGGCCGGATCCCCGATCGCCTCCCCGATGGGCGACCCGCAGTGGCCTGGCGCTCTCGCTGGACCGAGGGTGTCCTCCCCCTGTGGCTCGTGGCCACAGCCGGCGGCATGGCAGTGATTTTTGTGGTGGGTCTGTTCTTTTACGGCTCCTATGTGGGCGTCGGTTCCGCCTAATAACTGGTTTTCTAGCCCCTTAGGCCATCCAAATCCCCTGGCGGGCTGCCCTTGCAGAACCCTCCGGGGGATTGTTGTATCTGGCCCAGACACCCTCTGAGACACACCCTTGAGACACCGGTAAAACCCTTTGGCCCAAAAGCGGACGTTGCTCAACAACAGGGCCCTGACCTGGCTCGTGGGCTCCCTGCTCAATGCCTATGGCCAGCTGTTCCTGATCACCTCCCGCCTGCGCATCGAGGCCGATCCCGAGGTGGAGCGCCTGGTGCGAGAGCAGCGGGTTCCGGTGATCTATGCCCTGTGGCACAGCCATGTGTTTTTTGTGCCGCTGTTTCGCACCTACGAACGGCGGGCGGTTTCGGTGTTGTTGAGCGCCCACCGCGATGCCCAGATTGTTGGCGTGGCGGCCCGTCTGCGGGGCATTCGCCTGGTGTTTGGCTCCTCAACCCGCGGAGGAGCCAAGGCCTACCTCCAGCTGATGTCGGTCTTGCGAGGTGGGCAGTCGGTGGTGATGACCCCCGATGGGCCGAAAGGGCCCGCAGAGCGGGTCAAAAGTGGGGTGATCCGTTTGGCCCAGCAATCGGACTGCGCGATTGTGCCCGTGGCCCTGGGCTCCTCGCGGCTCCATCGCTTGAAGTCGTGGGATCGGAGTCTGCTGCCCCTGCCCTTTTCCAAGGCGGTGTTTCTGCTGGGAGCGCCGCTCTACTGCCCCGCCGAGGCGCCCCTTGAACCCCTGCAGCAGCAGGTTGAGGCCGCGATTCAAGCCACGGTGGCTCTGGCTGTCCAACGGGTGACCTGACCATGCTTCTGCTGCTCTATCGCCTGCTGTGGCTTCTGCTCACCCCCGTGGCCCTGCTGCTGTTGCTCTGGCGCTTGCTGCAGGGCAAGGAAGATCCCTCCCGGATCCAGGAGCGCCTGGGCTGGCCCACAAGCCCACGGCCCCCGGGCCCTTTGTTGTGGTTCCACGCCGCCAGCGTGGGCGAGCTCAACAGTTTGCTGCCCGTTTTCGCTGCTCTCCAGGAGCTGGGTGGTGGGATTCCGGTGTTGCTCACCACGGTGACCCGCAGTTCGGCTCGCCTGGCGCCAGCGGTCTTGCCCCCTGGGGTGATCCACCAATACGTGCCGATCGACCATTGGCTCTGTTGGCTGCCGTTTCGGCTGCATTGGCGACCAAGTTTGGGGGTTTTAGCGGAAGCTGAGTTGTGGCCGGAGATCGTCCATGCCATGCCGCGGCTGCAGCTGATCAATGCCCGCATGAGTGCGGGCTCCTTTCGCAACCATCAACGGCTGGGCTGGTTCGCCGCTTGGGTGATTGGCCGTTGTGAGCGCTGCTTTGCCCAATCCGAGCAGGATGCTGAGCGCTTTCGCCGGCTCGGGGCCCGGGCCGTGGTGGCGGCTGGCTCCACCAAGCGGGATGCGGCCCCCCTGGCGGTGAGCCGCCCCATCGTGGAGCGGTTGGGCCAGGTTTTTGGGTGGCGGCCCGTGGTGCTCCTGGCCAGCAGCCATGCGGGTGAAGAGCAGCAGTGGATCGATGCCTGGCTGGCTGCTTCGCAAGGGCGCCAGGGGCCAGGCGAGATTGGGTTGTTGATCGCTCCGCGCCACCCCCAGCGTTCGGCCCAGGTGTTGGAGCTGGCCCGGGCGGCCTTCTCCCGCCAGAAAGCGAACCCGCCCCCTAGGGCAGCGCTATGGACTGAGCTTGCGGCCATCGAGCTTGCGGCCAGCGACCAGCGGGTCTACTGCGACCTGGTGGTGGCCGATTGCATCGGCGCGATGGGCTCTTGGATTGGCGCTGCCTCGGTGGTGGTGATGGGGGGGAGTTTTTATCCCAATGGCCGACCCCATGGGGGCCAAAATCCCCTAGAGCCGGCGGCTTTGGCAAAGCCGGTGGTCTGCGGCCCCGACATGGCCAACTTCTCCGATGTCACCGCAGCCCTGGCTGAAGAGGGTGTCTTGCACCAATACCCCACGGCCAGCCAAGCCTTCGATGGGGTGCTGGGCTTGCTTGAAACCCAGAGGAACACCCAGAGGCAAGGCCCTAATGAAGGACCACCGATGGGTGTCCCAGCTGGTGTAGTCCTGCATGGGCCCTCCCGCCAGATCGCCACGGGGCTGATCGAGGCCCTCGCCGCTGGGTCGCATCCCCCGGCGCAGCCCCTGGAGCCTTCGGATCGTTAGCGCCATGCCCCGCAACGCCCCCAGTTTTTGGTATCAGCCCAGGCCTAGCGGCCTGGCCAGGCTGCTGTTGCCCTTGTCTTGGCTCTATGGGGTCGGGGTTTGGTTGCACCGATCGACGACGTGGCCGTTGCAGTTGCCGGTCCCAGTCATCTCCATCGGCAACATCACCCTGGGGGGAACGGGTAAAACCCCTGTGGTGATTTGCTTGGCCCGGGCCTTGCAGCAGCGGGGCTACGTCGTGGCTGTGCTGTTGCGGGGCTATGGCACCAAGCGGCGCGAACCCGTGCTGGTGACTCCATCGGCGAGCTATGCCGAGGTAGGAGATGAGGCGCTGGAGTACTCCCACCAGCTCGAGCAGGTGCAGATTTGGGTTGGGTCCAATCGGCGCCTGGGTGCCCGCCGGGCGATTGATCAGGGCGCCACGCTTCTCTTGCTCGACGATGGCCTGCAGCATTGGCCGCTGGCGAGGGATCTGGATGTCACGCTGCTGGATGCCCAGCACGGGCTTGGTAATGGTCAGGTGTTTCCTGCCGGACCGTTGCGGGAGCCGGCCAGCCACCTGGGCAGGGCCGATCTGCTGGTGGTGACGGGCACGGGCGCGGGGGGAGAAACCCAGCTGCCTTGGCCCAGCCAGAAGCCCCGGTGCAGTGTGCACTTTCGGCTCGATGTACCCCACGGTTTGCAGGGGAGGCCGTTGGTTGCCTTCTGCGGTATCGGCTTGCCCCAGAAGTTTTTCCAAGCCCTGAGCGGCCGAGGCCTGCGGGTGATCGCCCAGGAAAGCTTCCCGGACCACCATCCCTATGCTGAGGCCGAGTTGGAACACCTCGTGGCCGTGGCCCAAGCCCAAGGTGCTGTCCTCGTCACCACCAGCAAGGATGCCAATCGCCTGCCATTGCAGTATCGAAGCAAGGTTGTCCCGATCCCTTTGAGCATCGATCCCGTGGCCCTCGACCCCTTAGTCGAGCAGATGCTTGGCTTGATTGGTCATGCTTGAAACGCGGCCCAAGCGTGTCCTGCTGGTGGCGGGAGAAGCCTCCGGGGATATGCATGGTGGGGCCCTTGTCCAAGCCCTGCGACGTCAACAGCCGGATGTGACCGTGGTTGGCGTGGGGGGCGATCACCTGCGCTCCAGCGGTATGGAGATTTTGGCCGATGTGTGCACCCTCTCGGCCGCTGGGTTGGTTGAGATTGTCGGCAGCATTCCCCGCCATCACCGGGTGATGGAGCTGCTCAAGGCCCAGATGGACCAGCACCGGCCCGATGTGGTTGCCCTGGTGGATTACCCGGGCTTCAACATGTTTGTGGCCAAGGAGGCCAGCAAGCGGGGGATTCCGGTTTTCTTCTATATAGCGCCCCAGGTCTGGGCCTGGGGAAAGGGCAGGGCAAAAAAAATGGCCCGCCTCATCGACCGACTCGCCGTGATTTTTCCTTTTGAGGAGGGGATTTTCAACGCCCACGGCCGTGACTTTGCCCGCTACGTGGGCCATCCCTTGGTGGATGAACTCAAGGTCACTCGCTCGGCCCAAGACAGCCGTGCGGTGCATGGATTCTCAGATCAGCAGCCGCTGTTGGTCTTGATGCCTGGCAGCCGGCGCTCGGAAGTTCGGCTTCTTTTGCCTGCGATGTTGGCGGCAGCCCAAATCTTGAGGGCCGATGGCTGGCAGGTGGCCCTGTTGAAAGCTCCCACCATTGACCAGGCCTATCTCGAGCAGATCCATGGGGCCCTTCCCTTCCCGGTTGCCGTCGTGGAGGGCGATGCTTACAACGTGATTGCGGCGGCGGATGCGGGTGTGATTGCCTCCGGAACAGCAACCCTGGAAGCAGCCCTCTTGGGATGTCCCCATGTGATCCTGTATCGCTTCTCGTTCCTCACCTATTTATTGATAAAGCTTGTGATAGGCCGGCGTATTATGGGCCTTCCCAATGTGATCCTGGGGCGATCTTTTTTCCCTGAACTACTGCAACGCGATGTGACAGCCGGCAACATTGTCCGTGCCGTGCGCGAGATGGCTGGCAATCGGCAAGGTTGCCTGCAAGCCGTCCAGGACTTGCGGAAAGCGATGGGCGACTCTGGTGCCTCGGAAAGGGCTGCAGAAGAGCTTGCTAGATTAATGGCATGAGTCAGCAATCTGTCTATTGGCGCCTTGCTCTTTATGGGCGCCGCTATCTCTGGCCCACCTTTTCCCTGGCCCTCTTCTTTAACTTTATCTACGGTGCTTCCACGGGGCTCGTGCCCCTGGTGATCAAGTACCTCTTTGATGAGGTTCTTCCGTCCCAGGATCGGTTGCGGCTTTATAGCGCTCCGGTTGCCATTGTTATTGTCATCTCAATTCGAGCGGCGGCTCAATATTTAGGCAATTATCTGACGGAGCGTGTGGGCCAGGAGATGACGGCTGACCTGCGTAATACGTTGGCGGCCAAGATCTTGGATCTGCCGCAGTCGTATATCGATAAAAATCCTTCCAGTGTCTTGGTTTCAAGAGTGCTTTCGGATGTGAATCTTGTTAAGGGAGGGATTGTCGATGGATTCGTTTCTGTCATTAAGGATGCAATTACCCTGATCGCCTTGGTTTCGGTTGCTTTTTATCAGGATTGGCTGCTGTCTTTAATAGCGTTTGTTCTCTTTCCCTTCGCTATTTATCCTGTCATTAAGTCCTCGAAAAAGGTGAGGCGAACGTCAAAGCAGGGGCAGTCAAGTTTGGCCCGTTTGGCGACCTATCTTCAGGAGTCGATTGTGGGCTCCAGGGTTGTCAAAATTTTTGGGATGCAGGCCTATGAGCTGCGGAGATTTGAGTCGGAAAATCAATCTGTTCGAGAAAGCGCTCTTAAGACGACCCGGGCTAAGCTGGCTAACCAGCCCTTGATGGAATTGCTGGGTGCGGTGGGATTTAGTGCCGTCTTGTTGTATGGCGGCGAAAGTGTGATTGCGGGAGCCCGTACGACCGGAAGCTTGTTTGCCTTTTTGACCTCCCTCTATCTTTGTTATGCTCCTTTCAAAAGTATAGCGAAATCGAACACATCTTGGCAGCAGGGAGCTTCTGCGGCGGAAGATCTGTATGCAATTCTGGATGTCCCCCCTGATCCCGCTGAAGCCCCTGCCCCTCAAAGTGTTAGGAGCTTCTCTGATGCCCTGATATCGAAGGGGGTCTGTTTTGGCTATGGCGATGAGGTTGTCATTAATCAGCTCAATCTTGAAATTCCCAAGGGTCGCACTGTGGCCCTGGTGGGATCAAGTGGTGGCGGCAAGAGTACGATTATCGATCTTTTCTGCCGCCTCTATGAACCCACGGCAGGCGCTATTACCCTTGATGGAATTGATCTTCGTGATCTGTCTCTCGAGGGTTTGCGCAAGCAGATCTCTGTTGTTGATCAGAATACCTTTCTCTTTAATGACACCGTCGCTAACAATATCGCCTATGGCCATACCGAATCCAGCCCTGAACGGATTGAGGCTGCAGCCCGTGCAGCAAATGCCCATGATTTCATCGTGCAGCTGCCCGATGGCTACAACACCCTGATTGGTGAAAATGGAACGATGCTGTCTGGGGGGCAACGGCAGCGGGTGGCCATTGCCAGGGCCCTGATCAAAAATGCCCCGATCCTGTTTTTGGATGAGGCCACGTCGGCCCTTGATTCGGCATCCGAAAAGGTCGTTCAGGAGGCCCTGGATCGCCTCATGGCCAATCGCACCACCCTGGTGGTGGCCCATCGCCTGTCCACGGTGGTGAATGCCGATTGCATCTGTGTGATTGCTGGGGGCCAGGTGGTGGAATCCGGCACCCACGCGGCACTTTTGGGCCACGGAGGCGTTTATTCACGCCTATTTTCGACTCAATTCGCCAACGCCTAGGCAGGCTCTTCCGTATGTCACCTGCGAATGTGCCGACGCTTTCGGATCTGCCATCACCACAAGGCACCTTCGACCGGGATGACTGGGCTGGGGCCTTTCGCAATGTGGAGGTGGAGCTCGAGAACGAGCCCCTGGTTGCCGTCCGCGGAGAGATTCCCCCTGACCTGAGTGGCTGCCTCTATCGCAATGGCCCCGGGCGGCTGGAGCGCGCTGGCCGCTTGGTGCACCATCCCTTCGATGGTGACGGCATGATCTGCGCCCTGCGCTTTTCTGAAGGTGGCGCTGTGTTTACGAATCGCTTTGTGCGCACCGAGGGCTGGCTGGCGGAGGAGGCCGCAGACCAGGTGTTGTATCGCGGTGTGTTCGGCACCCAGAAGCCCGGTGGCCCCTTGGCCAATGCCTTTGATCTGCGGCTCAAGAACATTGCCAACACCCATGTGGTGCGCCTTGGCGATGACCTGCTGGCCCTTTGGGAGGCCAGTTCGCCCCACGCCCTCGATCCAGTCACCCTCGAAACCCGGGGCCTGACCTTGCTGGATGGGGTGCTCAAGCCAGGTGAGGCCTTCAGCGCCCACCCTCGCTTTGATCCCGGCCACCACGGCGAACCCCGCATGGTCACCTTCGGGGTGAAGACAGGCCCGCGCAGCACCTTGCGGTTGATGGAGTTCGCCACCGAGGGCCCCAGGGCCGGTCAATTGGTGTCAGATCGGAGTGACAGCTTCAAGGGCTTCGCCTTTCTGCATGACTTCGCGATCACGCCCAACTGGGCGGTGTTCCTTCAAAACGCAGTCGATTTCAACCCCTTGCCGTTTGTGTTGGGGCAAAAGGGTGCGGCCCAGTGTTTGAGTTCCAAGGCTGGTGGCCAGGCCCAGTTCTGGTTGGTGCCGAGGGATGGGGGAACGTTTGCTGGGCAGCAGCCCCGGTTGATTGATGCGCCGGAGGGATTTGTCTTCCACCACCTCAATGCCTATGAGGAGGGTGATCAGCTTGTGGTTGAGAGCATTTTTTACGCCGATTTCCCTTCCGTCGGCCCCGATGTGGATTTCCGTTCGATTGATTTCGAACTCATCCCCGAAGGCCTCTTGGAGCGTTGCCGCATTGACCTCACCACCGACAACCTCAGCTGTGAGCGTCTCAGTGAACGCTGCTGTGAATTCGCGATGGTCAATCCCGCCAAGCAAGGCCTGCCGGCCCGTTATGGCTGGATGGCGGTGGCCGAACGGAATCAGGGCAATGACCCCTTGCAAGCCATCAAAAAGCTCGATCTGCAGACCGGAGAACGGCGGGTGTGGAGTGCTGCACCGCGCGGATTCGTGAGTGAACCGATCATGGTTCCCCGGCCTGGTTCCACTAGCGAAGACGAGGGTTGGGTGCTCACCGTGATCTGGAACGGAGCCCGCAATGGCAGCGACTTGGTGATCCTCAACGCCTCAACCATGGCTGAGCAGGCGGCGATTGAGTTGCCAGTGGCGATGCCCTACGGTTTGCATGGAAGTTGGGTAGGCGAGGGAAAGCTTAATTTTGACCAAGATCATTAATGGTTGCTTTGGCGAGATGTATTGATTGTTTCCAGTATTTTGTTGTAGACATATTGCCCTTTGGCCCCTTTAGATTTAATTCCTTTCTTAAGAAAGGGTAGCTTGCCCTTAGTGCACAACATGTGAGCCAGGGTATAGCCCGGGTGGAATCGTATGGATAGGTTGGCTAGGGAGGTAATGGCTTTGCTGCGCCAGTCCTTGCAGTCTTCTTTGAATTCAAGGGCGAGTGACTGAAGGTCTTTTATCAGTTGTTTTTGCTTTTGTGTGTTCTGAGGGGTTATGGCCATTTTTATTTCTTCGAGTAATTCCTGGTTGCTCAATTTATTTGCAAGGGTGAATATGTCTTGGTGGCTCATAAGTCCTCCATGGCTGAATCCCTGCTTGATGGCCCACTTGCTAAGGCCAATCTCGCCTCTTTTGATAACATCTTTTTTGATGCTTGAAAGCTTTAGGCTTCTAAAGTATCTCTGCAGGCATTTGCTTTGGGCGATAGATTCTCCGAGCATTATAGCAAATGATGGGTAGTGAAAATCTCTGTTGTCAGTTTTGACTAGTCCAAAATTAGGTGCCTTCGCGCTTATGGATTTGGGTTTATTGTAGCCATTTATGCACATTGACCCTGTGAAGTCCCAGCCACTGCTTTCGGCTTCGATGATCCATGTTGAGTTTTCTTGTAAGGGAAAGATTGTCGAATCATTGATTAAAAGCAGTTTTTTGCACTTTTTCAGAATACTGCTGCTAGCGAGAATCCCCTCCCGGTATCCGCCAAAATCGTATCCGTAATTCGCGCGCTCGATTATGCGAAGGCTGTATTTTTTGAGAAGCTCTAGATCTGTTTTGGGTAGCTTGGCGTTGCTGACAATTACGGTCGAGTAGCAATTTTTCAGAAGCTCTTCTAGCGTTCTCTCGTGAAATTTATCGATTCCGTTTGCTGGAAATATGAGATATATTGCAATCTTTTTTGATATTTTTTGCATCCCTTCTGTGATTTGATTTCTTCTTCTGAGGAATAAATCATGATAGATGTTATTGAATATTAGGCCGGCCAGTCTTTTTGGCATGCGTGCAATTTGGTTCCCAACTCTTTTTGATTCGCGAATGATTTTTTCAATCATTTTGCTTCCTTGTTCTTGCCATGGTGCAAAATTGTTTCGAGCTTATGACTAAGTAATGAAAAAGCCCGCCCGCGATGGCCAATGCGGCCTTTGATCTCTTTGGCCATTTCCGCAAAGGTTTGGCCCGCTTCGGGCACGTAAAACACCGGGTCATAGCCAAAGCCCCCTTCTCCCCTTGGGCCGGTGAGGATTTCCCCAGGGCAGTGCCCCTCCACCTCCAGTTGGATCGCCCCACTGGGATCAGCCACCGCCAGGGCTGCCACGAACTGGGCGCGGCGGTTCCCCTGGCTTGGTTCTGGATCGCTGCAGCCGTTGGCGGCGGCCAGTTCCGCCAGCAATCGTGCAATGCGGGCCTGATCGCTTTCGGCGTAGCGGGCCGAATGCACCCCAGGGGCCCCGCCAAGGGCGTCGACGCAGAGGCCTGAGTCGTCGGCGAGGGCCCAGTGGCCCGTGGCCTTGGCCACGGCAGAGGCCTTGAGCCGGGCGTTTTCCGCAAACGTGCTGCCGGTTTCGTCCACCTCAAGGCCCGGGGGCTGGGGGCTGATCTCCAGATCCAGAGCGGCCAGCAAATGGCTGAATTCGCGCACCTTGCCGGCATTTCCGCTGGCGATGAGGAGCACCTTGGCTTGATCCATTGGGAGTTCAGACCTCTTCGGCCAACTGCTTGGCCCAGGCCAGCACTTCGGCCACGCGGGTTTGGGTGGGGGCTTCGCAGTAGAGCCGTAGGAGCGGTTCGGTGCCTGAAAACCGCAACATCAACCAATGGCTGGCACCGAGCCGCAGCTTGACGCCATCGGTGGTGACCACCTGCTGCACTGGGGCTCCTGCCACCTCGGTGGGTGGGGCCTCGGCGAGCCGCTGTTCGAGGCGCCTGCGCGTGGCCATATCCGGCAGCCGCAGATCCAGTCGGTCGTAGGCGGCAGCGCCGCCACACTGGTCTTGGAGGGCATCGATGCGCTCGCCTAGGGGCTTGCCCCCTTCCACGAGGGCTTCGATGAGAAGCAGGGCAGCGAACAGGGCATCCCTCTCGGGTAGGTGCATGCCAAAGCCCACCCCACCGGATTCCTCACCGCCCACCAGCACCTCGCTGCTGAGCATTTCACTGGCGATGTACTTGAACCCCACGGGCA